>NZ_JAVFVN010000317.1:0-16717 GCF_030910085.1 Stenotrophomonas maltophilia group sp. RNC7
AGCGTGGCCCGGGCAGTCAACGTGGGCGTAGTGACGGATCGGGGATTCGTATTCGACGTGCGCGGTCGAGATCGTGATGCCACGCGCCTTTTCTTCCGGCGCGGCGTCGATCGAGGAGTAGTCCTTGAACTCGCCACCGAAACGCTCGGCACCGATCTTGGTCAGTGCGGCGGTCAGCGTGGTCTTGCCGTGGTCGACGTGACCGATGGTGCCGACGTTGACGTGCGGCTTGGTGCGTTCGAACTTACCCTTTGCCATTGTTCTATACCTTGATTGTTCGTAAGTGGTTTCAAGAGAGGCTGAGCGAGGCTCAGCCCTTCTTCATGACGGCTTCGGCGATGTTGGTCGGAGCCGGCTCGTAGTGATCGAATTCCATGGTGAAGGTGGCGCGGCCCTGGGTCTGCGAACGCAGCGCAGTGGCGTAGCCGAACATTTCACCCAGCGGGATCATCGCGTTGATGATGCTGGCCGAACCGTCACCGGTGGTGTCGGAACCCTGCAGCACGCCGCGACGACGGCTGACGTCGCCCATCACGTCACCCTGGTAATCCTCCGGGGTCACGATCTCGACCTTCATGATCGGCTCCAGCAGCACCGGCTTGGCCTTGGCGAAGCCCTGCTTGAAGGCCATCGACGAAGCCAGCTTGAACGCCATTTCCGAGGAGTCGACGTCGTGGTACGAACCGAACACCAGCTTCACCTTGACGTCCACGACCGGGAAGCCAGCCAGCGGGCCGCTGGTGATGGTTTCGCGCAGGCCCTTCTCGACCGACGGGATGAATTCCTTCGGGATCACGCCGCCGGTGATGTCGTTGATGAACAGGAAGTCGTCCTTGATCATCGGAGCGATCTTCGGATCGGCACGGTCGGCAGCGGTGATCGGCGACAGCTCGATCACGACGTGACCGTACTGACCCTTACCACCGGACTGCTTGGCGTGCTTGTAGTCCGACTTGACGTCGGCCAGGGTGATGGTTTCGCGGTAGGCCACCTGCGGCGCGCCGACGTTGGCTTCAACGTTGAACTCGCGCTTCAGGCGGTCAACGATGATGTCCAGGTGCAGCTCGCCCATGCCCGAGATGATGGTCTGGCCGGATTCTTCGTCGGTCTTGACGCGGAACGACGGATCTTCCTGCGCCAGGCGGCCCAGGGCCAGGCCCATCTTTTCCTGGTCCGACTTGGTCTTCGGCTCGACGGCCATCGAGATCACCGGCTCCGGGAACGTCATGCGCTCCAGGATGATCGGGGCGTCCACGGCGCACAGGGTGTCACCGGTGGTGGTGTCCTTCAGGCCCACGGCAGCGGCGATGTCACCAGCCAGAACTTCCTTGATTTCCTCGCGGTTGTTCGAGTGCATCTGCAGGATGCGGCCGATGCGCTCCTTCTTGCCCTTCACCGAGTTCAGCACGGTGTCGCCACCGTTCAGGGTGCCCGAGTAGACACGGAAGAAGGTCAGCGCGCCGACGAACGGGTCGGTGATGATCTTGAAGGCCAGCGACGAGAACGGAGCCTTGTCGTCCGACTTGCGGGTCATTTCGACGGTGTCGTCGTCAACGTCCACGCCCTTCACGTCCGGCACGTCGACCGGCGACGGCAGCAGCTGGATCACGCCGTCCAGCATGGCCTGCACGCCCTTGTTCTTGAAGGCCGAGCCGCAGTACATCGGCACGATCTCGGTGGCCAGGGTGCGGGTACGCAGCGCGTTGATGATTTCAGCCTCGGCCAGCTCTTCGCCGCCCAGGTACTTTTCCATCAGCTCTTCGCTGGCTTCGGCAGCGGTCTCGACCATGAACTGGCGAGCCTCTTCAGCCGGGCCCTGCAGTTCGGCCGGGATGTCGCTGTATTCGAACTTCATGCCCTGCGAAGCTTCATCCCAGTGGATGGCCTTCATCTTCAGCAGGTCGACGACGCCCTTGAAGTTGTCTTCAGCGCCGATCGGCAGCTGCATCGGCACGGCAACGGCGCCCAGCTTGGCCTTCAGCTGGCCGACGACCTTCTGGAAGTTGGCACCGGTACGGTCCATCTTGTTGACGAACGCGATGCGCGGCACGTGGTACTTGTTGGCCTGGCGCCACACGGTTTCCGACTGCGGCTGCACGCCACCGACGGCGCACAGGACGAAGACGGCACCGTCGAGCACGCGCAGCGAACGCTCCACTTCGATGGTGAAGTCGACGTGCCCGGGGGTGTCGATGATGTTGAAGCGGTGCTCCGGCAGGGACTTGTCCATGCCCTTCCAGAACGCGGTGGTGGCAGCGGACTGGATCGTGATGCCACGCTCCTGCTCCTGCTCCATCCAGTCCATGGTGGCGGCGCCGTCGTGCACTTCACCGATCTTGTGGCTCTTGCCGGTGTAGAACAGGATGCGCTCGGACGTGGTGGTCTTGCCGGCATCGATGTGAGCCATGATGCCGAAGTTACGGTAACGCTCGATGGGAGTGGAACGGGCCACGGGAGCCTCTCAGATTTCTTGGATTTCGGATGGCCGAACGCCGCCTTTCGGCGGCCTTCGGATTGGCGCAGTCCTTCTGGGACCGCGAGGCAGCACGCACCGAAGTGGTGCTGCCCTGCCTGTTTTACAAGGCCGTCAAACTCACCAGCGGTAGTGGGCGAATGCCTTGTTGGCTTCGGCCATGCGGTGGGTTTCTTCGCGCTTCTTGATGGCGCCGCCGCGGTTTTCCGAGGCGTCGATCAGTTCAGCAGCCAGCTTCTTCGGCATGGTGTTCTCACCACGCTTGCGCGCGGAGTCGATCAGCCAGCGCATGGCCAGGGCCATCTTGCGCGACGAACGCACTTCGACCGGCACCTGGTAGGTGGCACCACCGACGCGGCGCGACTTGACTTCGACCGCCGGAGCGACGTTGTCCAGAGCCTTCTGCACCAGTTCAATGGCGTTGGCGCTGCTGTTCTTCTCGGTGATCACGTCCATGGCGCCGTACACGATCTTTTCGGCGACGGACTTCTTGCCGCTCTGCATGACCATGTTGATGAAACGGGCGATGGTTTCGCTTCCGTGCTTCGGATCGGGCAGGACGGAACGCTGCGGAGTATTACCCTTACGCGACATAGTGCTCTCTCCTTATGCCTTCGGACGCTTGGCGCCGTACTTGGAACGGGCCTGGCGACGCTTGGCAACGCCGGCGGCGTCGAGCGAGCCACGAACGGTGTGGTAACGCACACCCGGCAGGTCCTTGACGCGACCGCCGCGGATCAGGACCACGGAGTGCTCCTGCAGGTTGTGGCCTTCACCACCGATGTAGGAAATCACTTCTTCCTGGTTGGTCAGGCGGACCTTGGCAACCTTGCGCAGAGCCGAGTTCGGCTTCTTCGGAGTGGTGGTGTAGACACGGGTGCAGACGCCACGGCGCTGCGGGCACTTGTCGAGCGCCGGCGAGGCACTCTTGTAGGTGGTCGCTTGCCGCGGCTTGCGGACCAGCTGGTTGATCGTCGCCATCAGTAGGTTCTTCTGATTGGTGGCCGGAAAATCCGACCAGAGATGCGGAAATGTTAAAGCAGGCCGAAATTTTGGCCTGCTGAGACAGACGATTGTAGCAACCTGCAAGGAAAGCAGTCAAACGCCTCCTGTCAAGCCCGTCCCTGATCCCGGGACGTTACTGGGGGGCCTCCATGTACCCCGTTCAGGTTGGCTGGGTCGATCGCGGACGATCTCCCCTGCCCTTTCCCAATCCCATCGATGGACCGATGGGGTGGTCCGGCCTTGCGGCCGGACCGGATACCTCATTCTTCGCCCGAGGCCTGTTCAGCTTCGGCTTCAACCACCGGGGACTCGACCGCAGCCGGGGTGCCGGCCAGGGTCTGCATTTCCGAGTCGGTGAGACCGGAAGCGCCGCGACGGCGGCTGCTGTGGTAGGACAGGCCGGTACCGGCCGGAATCAGGCGGCCGACGATGACGTTTTCCTTCAGGCCACGCAGGTTGTCCTTGGTACCGCGGACGGCAGCCTCGGTCAGCACTCGGGTGGTCTCCTGGAAGGAGGCCGCCGAGATGAACGATTCGGTCGCCAGCGACGCCTTGGTGATACCCAGCAGGACCGGATCGAAGCGCGCCGGCAGTTCGTTGCGGGTCGACAGGCGCGCATTCTCCTCGATAACGCGCTGGCGCTCCACCTGTTCGCCGTTCAGGAACTTGCTGCTGCCCTGGTCGGTGATCTCGACCTTGCGCAGCATCTGGCGGGTGATCACCTCGATGTGCTTGTCGTTGATCTTCACGCCCTGCAGGCGGTACACGTCCTGGATTTCCTTGACCAGGTAGGCAGCCAGCGGCTCGACACCCAGCAGGCGCAGGATGTCCTGCGGGCTCGGCTCGCCGTCCACGATGGTTTCACCCTTGGTGACATGCTCGCCTTCAAACACGATGACCTGGCGGTACTTCGGGATCAGCTCTTCGTGCTCCGAACCATCAGTGTCCTTGATGATCAGGCGCTGCTTGCCCTTGGTGTCCTTGCCGAAGCTGATGATGCCCGAACGCTCGGCCAGCACCGCCGGATCCTTCGGCTTGCGCGCTTCGAACAGGTCGGCCACGCGCGGCAGACCACCGGTGATGTCGCGGGTCTTCGACGCTTCCTGCGGGATCTTGGCGACGACGTCGCCCACGCCCACCGGGGCGCCGTCCTGCAGGTTGACGATCGAACGCGGCGGCAGCAGGTACTGCGCCGGCAGGTCGGTGCCCGGGATCGACAGGTCGTTGCCCTTGGCGTCGACGATGCGCACGATCGGGCGCAGGTCCTTGGCCTGGGTACCACGACGCTTCGGATCGGTGATTTCGCGCGAGGCCAGGCCGGTCAGCTCGTCGGTCTTCTCGATGACGGTGACGCCGTCGACGAAGTCGATGAAGCGGATGAAGCCGGCCACTTCCGACACGATCGGGTGGTTATGCGGATCCCAGTTGGCCACGGTCTGGCCAGCCTTGATCGCATCACCGTCCTTGGACGTGATGGTCGCACCGTACGGCAGCTTGTAACGCTCACGCTCACGGCCGTGCGCATCGAGCACCGAGATTTCGCCCGAGCGCGACACCGCCACCAGCGAGCCGTTGGCGTGCTCCACGGACTTGAGGTTGCTGAACTTGACCGAGCCGGTGGTCTTGACGGTGATGTTGTCGACCGCAGCAGCTCGCGACGCCGCACCACCGATGTGGAACGTACGCATGGTCAGCTGGGTACCCGGCTCACCGATGGACTGGGCGGCGATGACGCCGACCGCTTCACCGATGTTGACCAGGTGGCCACGCGCCAGGTCGCGGCCGTAGCAGCGCGAGCAGACACCGAAAGCCGATTCACAGGAGATGGTTGAGCGGACCTTGATGGTCTGCACGCCGGCATCTTCCAGCTTGGCAACCCAGGCTTCGTCCAGCAGGGTGTTGCGGGTGACGATCGGATCTTCGTCGTTGCCCGGCAGGAACACGTCCTCGGCAACCACGCGGCCCAGCACGCGATCCTTCAGCGGCTCGACCACGTCGCCGCCTTCCACGATCGGGGTCATGATCAGGCCTTCGGTGGTACCGCAATCCACTTCGGTGATCACCACGTCCTGCGCCACGTCGACCAGGCGACGGGTCAGGTAACCCGAGTTCGCGGTCTTCAGCGCGGTATCGGCCAGACCCTTACGGGCACCGTGGGTGGAGTTGAAGTACTCCTGCACGTTCAGGCCTTCGCGGAAGTTCGCCTTGATGGGCGTCTCGATGATCGAGCCGTCCGGGCGGGCCATCAGGCCACGCATGCCGGCCAGCTGACGGATCTGCGCCTGCGAACCACGCGCACCGGAGTCGGCCATGATGTACAGCGAGTTCATCGACTTCTGGTCGATGGTCTCGCCCTTGGCATTGACGACCTTCTCGGTACCGATGGTGTCCATCATCGCCTTGGCGATGCGCTCGTTGGTGCGCGACCAGATGTCGACCACCTTGTTGTAGCGCTCGCCGGCGGTGACCAGGCCCGACTGGTACTGCTCCTGGATTTCCAGCACTTCGGCTTCGGCCTCGGTGAGGATGCCCTTCTTCTCGTCCGGGATCAGCATGTCGTCGATGCCGATCGAGACGCCGGCGCGGGTCGCATAGGCGAAGCCGGTGTACATCAGCTTGTCGGCGAACACGACCGTGTCCTTCAGGCCGAGCTGGCGGTAGCTGGAGTTGATCAGGCGGCTGATGTTCTTCTTGGTCAGCTCGACATTGGCCAGCGCGAACGGCAGGCCTTCCGGCAGGATTTCAGCCAGCAGGGCGCGACCGATCGTGGTGTCCACGATCGAGGTCTTGTTCTGCTTGTTGCCGTCTTCGTCGGTCACCACCTCGGTGATGCGGACCTTGACCTTGGCGTGCAGTTCCACCACGCGGTTGTCGTAGGCGCGCTTGACTTCGGCGATGTTGGCGAAGGCCATGCCCTCGCCCTTCTTGTTCTCCAGCGAGCGGGTCATGTAGTACAGACCCAGCACGACGTCCTGCGACGGCACGATGATCGGCTCGCCGTTGGCCGGCGACAGGATGTTGTTGGTCGACATCATCAGCGCACGCGCTTCCAGCTGGGCTTCCAGCGAGAGCGGCACGTGGACGGCCATCTGGTCACCGTCGAAGTCGGCGTTGAACGCGGTGCAGACCAGCGGGTGCAGCTGGATGGCCTTGCCCTCGATCAGTACCGGCTCGAACGCCTGGATGCCCAGGCGGTGCAGGGTCGGCGCACGGTTCAGCATCACCGGATGCTCGCGGATGACCTCTTCCAGGATGTCCCAGACTTCGGCTTCTTCGCGCTCGACCAGCTTCTTGGCAGCCTTGATGGTGGTGGCCAGGCCACGACGCTGCAGCTTGGCGAAGACGAACGGCTTGAACAGCTCGAGCGCCATCTTCTTCGGCAGGCCGCACTGGTGCAGGCGCAGGTACGGACCGACCACGATGACCGAACGGCCAGAGTAGTCGACGCGCTTGCCGAGCAGGTTCTGGCGGAAGCGACCCTGCTTGCCCTTGATCATGTCGGCCAGCGACTTCAGCGGGCGCTTGTTGGTGCCGGTGATGGCACGGCCGCGACGGCCGTTGTCCAGCAGCGCATCGACCGATTCCTGCAGCATGCGCTTTTCATTGCGCACGATGATGTCCGGCGCGCTCAGTTCGAGCAGGCGGCGCAGGCGGTTGTTGCGGTTGATGACGCGGCGGTACAGGTCGTTCAGGTCGGAGGTCGCGAAGCGGCCGCCATCCAGCGGAACCAGCGGACGCAGGTCCGGCGGCAGCACCGGCAGCACGGTCATGACCATCCATTCCGGACGGTTGCCCGATTCCAGGAAGGCTTCGATCAGCTTGATGCGCTTGGTGAGGCGCTTGAGCTTGGTTTCCGAACCGGTAGCGGCGATTTCCTCGCGCAGGCGGGTCATCTCCGACTGCAGGTCGATCGTGCGCAGCAGTTCGTAGACGGCCTCGGCGCCCATGGCGGCGTCGAAGTCGTCGCCGTGCTCCTGGCGGGCCTGCAGGTACTGTTCTTCGGTCAGCAGCTGGCGGCGCTCCAGGGCGGTCAGGCCCGGCTCGGTCACCACGTACGCTTCGAAGTACAGCACGCGCTCGATGTCGCGCAGGGTCATGTCCAGCATCAGGCCAATGCGCGACGGCAGCGACTTGAGGAACCAGATGTGCGCGACCGGCGAAGCCAGGTCGATGTGGCCCATGCGCTCACGACGCACCTTGGCCAGGGTCACTTCGGTGCCGCACTTTTCGCAGACCACGCCGCGGTGCTTCATGCGCTTGTACTTGCCGCACAGGCACTCGTAGTCCTTCACCGGGCCGAAGATGGCGGCGCAGAACAGGCCGTCGCGTTCCGGCTTGAAGGTACGGTAGTTGATGGTTTCCGGCTTCTTCACTTCGCCGAAGGACCACGAACGGATCAGGTCCGGCGAGGCCAGCGCGATCTTGATCGCGTCGAAGTCCAGCGTCTGGCGCTGCTGGTTGAAGAGGTTGAGCAGGTCTTTCATGGTGTTCTCCAGAAGGAGGAATGCTGTGTCGATGGGCTTTCAGTTCACTGCCAGCGGCGCGGCGGCGGACCGCCGCGCCGGCATGGATCAGTTGTCTTCCAGTTCCATGTTGATGGCCAGCGAGCGGATTTCCTTCACGAGCACGTTGAAGGATTCCGGCATGCCCGCGACCATCTCGTGCTCGCCGTCGACGATGTTCTTGTACATCTGGTTGCGGCCCTGCACGTCATCGGACTTCACCGTCAGCATTTCCTGCAGGGTGTAGGCCGCGCCGTAGGCTTCCAGCGCCCAGACTTCCATTTCACCGAAGCGCTGGCCGCCGAACTGCGCCTTGCCGCCCAGCGGCTGCTGGGTGACGAGCGAGTACGGACCGGTCGAACGGGCGTGCATCTTGTCGTCGACCAGGTGGTTCAGCTTCAGGTAGTGCATGTAACCGACGGTGGTATGGCGGTCGAAGGCTTCACCGGTGCGGCCGTCGTACAGCTGGGTCTGGCCACTGCTCGGCAGGTCGGCCAGTTCCAGCATGCGCTTGATTTCCGCTTCGGTGGCGCCGTCGAAGACCGGGGTGGCCATCGGCACGCCGTCGGTCAGGTTGCGGGCCAGGCGCAGCAGTTCCTCGTCGCTGAACTGCGACAGGTCGACACGGTTGGCCACGTTGGTGTCGTCGTGGTTGTAGATGTCGTCCAGGAACTTGCGCAGGTCGGCCACCGCCGCCTGGGCTTCCAGCATCGCCTGGATCTTGCGACCCAGGCCCTTGGCGGCCCAGCCCAGGTGCACTTCCAGGATCTGGCCGATGTTCATACGCGACGGCACGCCCAGCGGGTTCAGCACGATGTCCACGGTCTCGCCCGAGGCCATGTACGGCATGTCCTCGACCGGCACCACGTTGGACACCACACCCTTGTTGCCGTGGCGGCCTGCCATCTTGTCGCCCGGCTGGATGCGGCGCTTCACCGCCAGGAACACCTTGACCATCTTCAGCACGCCCGGGGCGAGGTCGTCGCCCGCGGTGATCTTGCCGCGCTTGTCGGCGAAGCGACGCTCGAATTCCTTCTCGTGCGCCTGGATCTGCTTCTGGGCGCGCTCGATGGCTTCCGAGGCGTCCTCGTCCTTCATGCGCAGGGCGAACCAGTCAGACTTCTTCAGGCCGTCGAGGAAGGCGTCGGTGATCACGTCACCCTTCTTCAGGCCAGCACCACCATTGACCACCTTGCCCACGATCTGCGAACGCAGACGCATGTAGATGGCAGCTTCCAGGATGCGGAACTGGTCATCGAAGTCCTTCTTGACGCGCTTGATTTCGGACTCTTCGATCTGGCGCGCGCGCTTGTCCTTCTCGATGCCGTCGCGGGTGAAGACCTGCACGTCGATGACGGTGCCGTCCATGCCCGGCGGAACGCGCAGCGAGCTGTCCTTAACGTCCGAAGCCTTCTCGCCGAAGATCGCGCGGAGCAGCTTCTCTTCCGGGGTCAGCTGGCTTTCGCCCTTCGGGGTGACCTTGCCGACCAGGATGTCGCCGGCGCGCACTTCGGCACCGATGTACACCACGCCGCTCTCGTCCAGGCGGTTCAGCGCCTGCTCGGAGACGTTCGGGATGTCGGCGGAGATTTCCTCCGGCCCCAGCTTGGTGTCACGCGCGACGCAGGTCAGCTCTTCGATGTGGATCGTGGTGTAGCGATCCTCTTCCACCACGCGCTCGGAGAGCAGGATGGAGTCTTCGAAGTTGTAGCCGTTCCACGGCATGAACGCGATCAGCATGTTCTGGCCCAGGGCCAGCTCGCCGATGTCGGTGGACGGACCGTCGGCCAGCACGTCACCGCGGGCGATGACGTCACCCACCTGGACCAGCGGACGCTGGTTGATGCAGGTGTTCTGGTTCGACCGGGTGTACTTGACCAGGTTGTAGATGTCCACGCCGGCGTCGGTGGCGCCAACGATCTCTTCCTCATTGACCTTGACCACGATGCGGGCGGCGTCGATCTGCACGATCTCGCCACCACGACGGGCGTTCACGGTCACACCCGAGTCACGCGCCACTGCGCGCTCGATGCCGGTACCGACCAGCGGCTTCTGCGAACGCAGGGTCGGCACGGCCTGACGCTGCATGTTGGCGCCCATCAGTGCGCGGTTCGCGTCATCGTGCTCCAGGAACGGAACCAGCGCGGCCGCGATCGAGACGGTCTGCATCGGCGAAACGTCCATGAAGTGGACTTCCGCCGGCGGCTTCAGCAGCGATTCGCCCTGGAAGCGGCACGGAACGAACTGCTCGGTCAGGGTGCCCTTGGCGTCGGTCAGCGCGTTGGCCTGCGCAATGACGTACTCGTTCTCTTCAATGGCCGACAGGAACTCGACTTCGTCATAGACCTTGCCGTCCACGACCTTGCGGTACGGGGTCTCGAGGAAACCGTACTTGTTGGTGCGGGCGTACACGGCCAGCGAGTTGATCAGGCCGATGTTCGGGCCTTCCGGGGTTTCGATGGTGCAGACGCGGCCGTAATGGGTCGGGTGCACGTCGCGCACTTCGAAGCCGGCGCGCTCACGGGTCAGGCCGCCCGGGCCCAGGGCCGAGACGCGGCGCTTGTGGGTCACTTCCGACAGCGGGTTGTTCTGGTCCATGAACTGCGACAGCTGCGAGGAGCCGAAGAACTCCTTGATGGCAGCGGCGACCGGCTTGGCGTTGATCAGTTCCTGCGGGGTCAGGCCTTCCGATTCGGCCATCGACAGGCGCTCCTTGACCGCACGCTCGACGCGGACCAGGCCGACGCGGAACACGTTCTCGGCCATTTCGCCGACCGAACGCACGCGACGGTTGCCCAGGTGATCGATGTCGTCGACCACGCCGCGACCGTTGCGGATCTCGGTCAGGACCTTGATCACGTCCAGGATGTCGGAGCTTTCGCCGTGGGCAGCGACCAGGCGCTTGGACTCTTCGTCGTTGCGCTCGCCGAAGTACTTGCTGTCGTACAGCACGGCTTCGCCGGTGGTTTCCTTGCGGCCCACGCGACGGTTGAACTTCATGCGGCCGACCGCGGACAGGTCGTAGCGCTCGAAGGTGAAGAACAGGTTGTGGAACAGGTTCTGCGCGGCATCCTTGGTCGGCGGCTCGCCCGGACGCATCATGCGGTAGATCTCGACCAGGGCTTCCAGCTGGGTCTTGGTCGGGTCGATACGCAGGGTGTTGGACAGGTACGGGCCACGATCCAGGTCGTTCACCCACAGGGTGCCCACGGCATCCACACCGGCCTTGCGGAAGGCCTGCAGCTGCTCGTCCGTGATCTCGTCGTTGGCCTGGGCCAGCAGTTCGCCGGTCGAGGCATCGACCACGTCGTGCGACAGGATGCGGCCGACGATGTAGTCGTCCGGCACGGCCAGGGCGGCGATGCCCGAGGCTTCCAGCTGCTTGATGTGGCGCGCGGTGATGCGCTTGCCGGCTTCCACGATGACCTTGTCGCCGTCGGCGAGGTCGAAGCCCAGGGTCTCGCCACGCAGGCGCTCCGGCACCAGCTCCAGCTGGACGCCTTCATCCGGGTTGATGTGGAAGGTGTTGATCTCGAAGAACTCGGCCAGCATCTCTTCGTTGCTGTAGCCGAGCGCGCGCAGCAGGATCGACACCGGCAGCTTGCGGCGGCGGTCGATACGGGTGAACAGCGCGTCCTTCGGGTCGAACTCGAAGTCCAGCCAGGAGCCGCGGTAGGGAATGATGCGGGCGCTGTACAGCAGCTTGCCCGAGCTGTGGGTCTTGCCACGGTCGTGGTCGAAGAACACGCCCGGCGAGCGGTGCAGCTGGGAGACGATGACGCGCTCGGTGCCGTTGACGATGAAGGTGCCGTTCTCGGTCATCAGCGGGATTTCGCCCAGATAGACCTCCTGCTCCTTCACGTACTTGATGGCCTTGGTCGACGACTCACGGTCGTAGATCACCAGGCGCACGGTCACGCGCAGCGGGGCGCCGTAGCTCATGCCGCGCTGGCGGCACTCACGCTCGTCGAAGACCGGTTCGCCCAGCTTGTAGCCGACGTATTCCAGGGCAGCGTTGCCGCTGTAGCTGGCGATCGGGAAGACCGACTTCAGCGCAGCGTGCAGGCCGTGGTCCGTGCGCTTGGCCGGATCGACGTTTTCCTGCAGGAATTCACGATAGGAATCCACCTGGATGGCGAGCAGGAACGGCACTTCGAGAATCGAGCGCTGCTTGCCGAAATCCTTGCGGATACGCTTTTTTTCGGTGAACGAATAGGACGTCATGAGGTCTTCCACCTTGTTGTGCGGATCGTGCGCCCACGATCCGAAGGGAACTTGAAATTGTCAGTTGGAAGTCGCTGGTATTGCCGGCACCAGCACGCCTTCTCCCGCTACTTCCAACTGCCAACTCGTCTGCTACCACTCCCCCGCTGCCGCGCTCGGCGCTGGCCTGCCGGGGTTTGACTGCAGCCCGTGTTGGGCTTTTTCCTGCTTTTTTCACATCCACGCATGGCGCGGATCTACAACACCGCTACAACGACCAAAGGCCGGGGGCTTACGCCCCCAGCCTTGGCTGCATCGCCGCGAATCGGTGACGATGCAAGGTAACTGCTTACTTGACTTCGACAGTCGCGCCAGCAGCTTCCAGGTCCTTCTTCATCTTCTCGGCTTCTTCCTTCGAAGCGTTGTCCTTCAGGACGCCGCCGGCTTCGGCCAGGTCCTTCGCTTCCTTCAGGCCCAGGCCGGTGATGGCGCGGACGGCCTTGATGACTTCGACCTTCTTCTCGCCGGCAGTCTTCAGGGTGACGACGAATTCGGTCTGCTCTTCAACAGCAGCAGCCGGGCCAGCGGCAGCAGCCACGGCAACCGGAGCAGCGGCGGAGACGCCGAACTTCTCTTCGATGGCCTTGACCAGCTCCATCACTTCCATCAGGGACTTCTCGGCGATGGCGTCGACGATCTGTTCGTTGGTAAGGGACATGATTAATACCTTTGGATGATTTTCTGGATTGAGGTTCCGTCAGGAACCACGGTAAGTCGAAACTCAGGCGGTCTCGGCGGCCGGCTCGGCAGCGTCAGCGGCGACATCGCCACCACCCTGCTTCTCGCCAACGGCCTTGATGGCGCGGGCAAACATCGTGACCGGCTCGGTCAGGACGCGGGCCAGCATGGCCAGGGCCTGGTCGCGGGTCGGCAGCGATGCCAGCACGTCGACGTGGCTCGCCGGGAACACTTCACCACCGATGGCGACGACCTTAGCCTTCAGCTTGTCGTTGCCCTTGGCGGCTTCCTTGATCAGGCGACCGGCAGCGCCGGGCTCCTCGAGCGAGAACGCGTACAGCAGCGGACCAACCATCTGGTCCTGGGCGACTGCGAACTCGGTGCCTTCAACGGCGCGCGAAGCCAGGGTGTTCTTGACAACCTTCAAGAAAACACCGGTTTCACGAGCCTGCTTGCGCATCGCGGTCATCTGGGCGACCGTGGTGCCAGCGTATTCGGCTGCGATCAAGGAGTGGGCCTTGGCGGCGACGTCTGCCAGCTCGGCGACTACTTCTTGCTTCTGGGACAGATTGAGAGCCATTGCACTCCTCCTATTGAACTCCGCTTACGGCTCCTGCCGTGTGCGGTCCTGTGCGGCATCCATCCTGGACGCCGGGAACATCGGGATGATGTTCCGGGGGTGGGCCGTTCTAGACCTGGAGTGGGCCAACCTGGGAAACCCAGACGTGCGTGA
Organism: Stenotrophomonas maltophilia group sp. RNC7; assembly: GCF_030910085.1. Classification (NCBI taxonomy): domain Bacteria; kingdom Pseudomonadati; phylum Pseudomonadota; class Gammaproteobacteria; order Lysobacterales; family Lysobacteraceae; genus Stenotrophomonas; species Stenotrophomonas maltophilia group sp. RNC7. Next base: position 13,655 of record NZ_JAVFVN010000317.1, read on the forward strand.
ACCAGAAAAACTCCAGAAGGGCACCATCTACGCAGGGTGATTCCGGGGAATCGATTAAGCGCTCCTGACTGCTCCGGCGGCGACTCCTTGCCAGATCGAGCTTCCATGCCCGTCGCCGGTATTGCCACGACCGCGCCTGCGGTCTTTGACGGCTACCGCGGGCGATGCACTGCCAGCGATGCCTTCAAATGTCACGGTCACGGCACCCGGGGCACCGTGACCGCTTGAAACAATTACTTCAGGGTCAGCGACGACTGGTCGACGGTGACGCCCGGGCCCATCGTCGAGCTGACCGAAACCTTCTGCAGGTAGGTGCCCTTCGAGGTGGCCGGCTTGGCCTTGATCAGGTCCAGCAGCAGCGCGGTCAGGTTCGACTTCAGCGCGTCTTCGGCGAAGTCGGCCTTGCCGATGGTGCAGTGGATGATGCCGGCCTTGTCGGTGCGGTAACGGACCTGACCCGACTTGGCGTTCTTCACGGCTTCACCCGGGTTCGGGGAAACGGTGCCGACCTTCGGGTTCGGCATCAGGCCGCGCGGGCCCAGCACGGTGCCCAGCTTACCGACGACGCGCATGGCGTCCGGGGTCGCGATGACGACGTCGTAGTTCAGATCGCCGGCCTGCATCTTCTCGGCCAGGTCATCCATACCGACGGCGTCGGCGCCAGCAGCCAGGGCTTCGTCAGCTTTGGCACCGGCCGGAGCGAACACGGCGACGCGGACCGACTTGCCGGTACCGGCCGGCAGCACGGTGGAGCCACGGACCTGCTGGTCGGACTTCTTCGCATCGACGCCCAGGCGCACGGCGACGTCGATCGACTCGACGAACTTGGCCTTGGTGGCGGTCTTCAGGATGTTGATCGCGTCCTCGAAGGCGTATGCCTTGCCCGGAACGACGGCGGCCTTGATGGCCTTCTCACGCTTGGTCTGTGCCATCTTATTAACCCTCCACCACGAGGCCCATGGAACGGGCAGAGCCAGCGATGGTACGCACGGCGGCGTCCAGGTCGGCGGCAGTCAGATCCGGTTCCTTCGCCTTGGCGATCTCTTCCAGCTGCTTACGGGTGACCTTGCCGACCTTCTCGGTGTTCGGGCGCTTGGAGCCCGACGAGATGCCAGCAGCCTTCTTCAGCAGGGTGGTAGCCGGGGTGCTCTTGGTGATGAAGGTGAACGTACGGTCCGAGTAGGCCGTGATGATCACCGGAACCGGCAGACCCGGCTCGAGCTTCTGCGTGGCAGCGTTGAACGCCTTGCAGAATTCCATGATGTTCAGGCCACGCTGACCCAGCGCAGGACCGACCGGCGGCGAGGGGTTGGCCTGACCGGCCTTCACCTGCAGCTTGATGTAACCGACAACTTTCTTTGCCATGTGAGTGCTCTCCGGGTGCTAGCGCCTTTCGACAACAGGCTCCCCATCGGACCGGGAATCACGCGTCCCGGCATCGCGTTTTGAAATCATGCTGAAGGCCACCTTGCGGCGGCCTCGTCCTGCTGGCTTCCCCAGCGGGGAGCCGCGCACTATAACAGGTTTTTTCTTCACATGCCTGAAGCGGCAGGTAAACGAACGAAACCGGGCCAGGCCCGGTTCCCTTTGGAGAGTCGAGCCATGCCCGACTACCGCACCATCCAGACCCCGGAGTCGAGCATGGCTCGACTCGACAGGACAGGTCAGACGGCCTTTTCGACCTGGCCGAACTCCAGCTCGACCGGAGTGGCACGACCGAAGATCAGCACCGAGACGCGCAGACGGCTCTTCTCGTAGTTGACTTCTTCGACGACGCCATTGAAATCGTTGAACGGACCGTCGGTGACGCGGACCATCTGGCCCGGCTCGAACAGCACCTTCGGACGCGGCTTCTCGACACCCTCCTGAACGCGGTTCAGGATGGCCTCGGCCTCGGAATCGGCGATCGGCAGCGGACGATCGGCGGTGCCGCCGATGAAGCCCATGACCCGCGGGGTTTCCTTGACCAGATGCCAGCTTTCGTTGTCGATGCGCGGAATGCCGGCTTCCTCGTGGGTCTCGATCTGGACCAGCACGTAACCCGGGAAGAACTTGCGCTCGGAACGGCGTTTCTGGCCGGCGCGCATCTCGACCACTTCCTCGGTCGGGACCAGGACGTCGCCGAAGCGCTCTTCCATGCCGTCACGGACGATGCGATCGCGCAGAGCCTGCGCCACCGACTTCTCAAAGCCCGAATAGGCGTGAACGACGTACCAACGCTTCATGCAATTCTCCTTAGCGGCTCAGGAACCACTGAGTCAGTTTCTGGATCAGGAAGTCGAAGCCACCCAGCAGAAGACTGAGGATGAGCACCACGACGATCACGACCCAGGTCATGCGGACGGCTTCCTGGCGCGTCGGCCAGACCACCTTGCGCAGTTCGAAGCGCGACTCGGAGAGGAATTCGCGGGTGTCGCGCCCCTTGCCGGTCAGCATGAACACGCCGATACCGCCAACCAGACCGACCACGACCGCCAATGCACGCAGCTGACCCGCCCACGCACCCAGCTGGGCGGCGCGACCGGAGTCGGCGGAGAACCAGAACCAGACGAACAGACCGGCCAGCACCAGCAGCGATGCGGCGACATACTTGACGATATCTCCACCGTTGGCGGAGTTGTCCTTGGAGTGTTCGATCTTGCTATTCATCCGGCTGTGTCTGCTTTAGCGGCCCAGGCCGCTGGATAAGGTGGGCAGATGGCACGCCAGGAGGGACTCGAACCCCCAACCTGCGGTTTTGGAGACCGCTGCTCTGCCAATTGAGCTACTGGCGTACGTTGAAAACTTGCCTTCCCTTAGACGGCGAAGGCGGACCGAGGTTCCCGGCCCGCCATTCGCGTAACCGGCGGCGCTATGCAACCACCGGTACTGCAGGCTTACTCGATGATCTTCGAGACCACGCCGGCGCCGACGGTACGGCCACCTTCGCGGATGGCGAAGCGCAGGCCTTCGTCCATGGCCACCGGGTTGATCAGGGTGACTTCCATCTTGACGTTGTCACCCGGCATCACCATTTCGACGCCTTCCGGCAGCTTGGCGGCGCCGGTGATGTCGGTGGTGCGG
>NZ_JAVFVN010000541.1:0-2746 GCF_030910085.1 Stenotrophomonas maltophilia group sp. RNC7
GCATAAATACATAACCCTAATTTACGGTTATAATGATTTAGTTGTTCTAAAATCAAGTTATCTACTACATCGAATGGCACTTTTTTATTTTCTGGAGTCATTTGAAAAACAGATGCGAGTACAGCGTGATGAACATATCTAATATTTTTAAGTAATGCAGCTTGTTGCATTGAGCTTAGATTTATAAATGGCTTCGGAGGAAAAAATTCGATTGTTGATGCATCATATTTAAAACCAGTTAACCACCTTTTTTGCCATTGGGATACTAAAACGTTGGTACTTTGTTTTACGCTGTTAAAAGAATGATATCTTTCTGCGTCGGTCATCATTAGTAACACTCCTTACTGTAAATTTGATTTACCATTTAATAATCTATATATTAGTTATAATAAATGTAATGGTAAGAAAAATAAACAGCTATCTCCTACGATAGCTGTTTATTTTTAGTTTGGTTACTTTTCTTTTCTAACACCTTTGAAAGGTGTTGTACTACTTGTTTTTTGGTCAAGGAATCGTCCGGTTGCGCTGTCACGCTTAATCCAATTTCCGTTTGGACCTTGTAATTGGCTACGCCCTTTTACTGCGCCAATACGTCCTTTTCCAGGTTCTCCATTTTTCGCCATGAAAATTCTCCTTTCTTCTGTGCTTCATGATGTATATCTTGTTGTATGATTATTATTTTATATGAAAGTATTAGATTTTTATATCATTTTTAGTGTCAACTTATTCAACTACAACATTCTCATAAATTCTTCTTCGCTAATAATTTCAAGCTCCTTCCCCTGTGCAATCAATTTTTCTGCTTTCTCTAATTTAGAAGATTTATTTCCTTTTATCATCACGTTGTCGAAATCTCCGATGATAATATAGTTAGTGTTTTTGTTAATACCGTTTTGTGGAATGCCACCTTTATTAGCAATTAACTGTGCGGCTTCTATACGAGTATACGCATTTAATTTGCCTGTAAATACGATATGTTTTTGATAAAAAGGATGATCTTCAGATACTTCTGTTGCTACGTTAATATCTTTTAAATTTAAAGAGGAGTAGGATTGAGATTGAACTAATGAAGATCTATAGGTGTTACCAGAGATTTCGCCAGTTCTAATGTGTGTTTTGGAATAAATTTCTTCTATATTTGGTAGATCATATTTATGAGATAGTTGTAACATGAGTTGAGCACAAGCCCTTGCATCTTCCAAAGCATTATGATGGTTATTTAATTCAATGCTAAAATGTTTGCAAAGGTATTTTAAGGTATAGCTCTTTTCTCCGGTTATTAATTTTTTTGATAGTTGGTATGTACAAAGTAAGTTGTTATAAACAGATGGAAGTTCATACCGTCTTAAACTATCCCGGAGTGCGTATCCATCAAAAGGAAGATAATGAGCGACTAATAATTTGTTTTCAAATCTTTTTTTATACGCTTCATAAAATTCTGGAAATGTGAGGGCGTCTTTTACATCACTTGGTGTAATTCCGTGAATAGCGATATTATAATAGTCAAAATCTTCTTCTGGATTAATTAATTCATAGAGGGTATCAATGATTTCTCCATTTTCGACAAAGACCATACCAACAGCACAAATGCTATGACGATGATGGTTAGCAGTCTCAAAATCAAAAGCTACGAAATTATGCATTTTGCACCGCCTTCTCGATAATAACGCGTGTAATAAGGGTATATGTTGTAACCACGTTCTTCGGGATCTGCCACATGTTTATGAATCTCGTCTAATATCTTTTGAGTCAGTTCTTCACGAGTGGGCGCAAAACAACTACGTCCATGCCCGACGAATCGCCATATATAAGATTTTCGTTTGTTTGTATTTCCTTCCGAATCTATATAGGATTCAAATCCGAAGAGTACATAGCCTATTCTATTTTCTAAATGCCATAATTCGTAAATAGGAATGTTTTTTAAGTTTTTATATGCAGAGATTTCTTTTGTGAAAGATTGATAAGAACGTACTCCGTGGTCAAATAAAAACAGTAATGCATCATTTTTATGTACAAAAGATTCTTTGATACCTGTATCAGTCTCCGCAACATATCGTTCATCCATAGGCAGATCGGGATGCGGATTGGTGAAATAAAATAGTTTGCCGTGTTTCAATGCAAACACTCCCTTTCTAATTGAATATTTTTAATTTTATATTATTAGTATATAACATATATGGAAAGAGGAGTTAATTGAATAGTCATTTTTATACATAATTTCTATGTGAAGACAATTTGATCAGCGTATAAATTAATTCTTTTGTAGGTTACTACATCTTTTTATTTTTGAGTGTTATGGTCTTAACTTTGTATAAGAAACTCTATTATTATAAAATATGAAATATAAAATAAAGAAACAAATAATAAGAACGAATCATGTCAAAAAGGAAAAGGTGTACAAGGATGAAGAAATTCGACTTAAACATTGAAAAAGTTTTGGAACATTGGACTGTAGCACATGCATTAAGGGAAATCATCGCGAATGCATTGGATGAATCGAATTTAAGTGAAACAAAAGAACCTATTATATGGAAAGATGATGATGGAAAATGGCATATTAAAGATTATGGAAGAGGGCTAAAACATAATCATTTAACACAAAACGAAAATAAAGAAAAAATGAGCCGTGTTGAAAAAGTAATTGGAAAATTTGGAGTCGGATTGAAAGACGCTTTGGCAACCTTTGATAGAAGAAACATACATGTATTGATAAAATCTAAGTATAATGACATTACAATTAAAAAGT
>NZ_JAVFVN010000332.1:0-435 GCF_030910085.1 Stenotrophomonas maltophilia group sp. RNC7
CAGGGCGGTGCGCAGGGGCAGGTAACGCAGGGTCATGGCGGTTCTCGGTGGATGACGGGTGGTTCCGTTGGCTTAGCGTGCCGTGGCCGGCGTGTGCGCGGCGCTCAAACCACTACGTGGAATGCTCAGGGAAGGGTGGGGCAGGGCTGCGCCCTGCACCCGCAGAGGCAACAGCAACAGTAACAGCGGGCTATCCGTGGGATGGCGGGGCGGGTCCGGTTGCGGGGGACGCCGTAAATACGTCCCTGTAGGCTCGGTCGCGCCATCCATGGCGCTCACGCCCCCGCAACCGGACCCACCCCGCCTTCGACAGTTTTCCGCGAACTGTTGGAGATGCTCTTGGGGTCAGATCCGTTTTCCGCAGGAAAACGGATCTGACCCCAGAGTTTCATTCGATATCTGACAGATGTGTCGACCAAGGTCGACACCTACCAA
>NZ_JAVFVN010000336.1:0-322 GCF_030910085.1 Stenotrophomonas maltophilia group sp. RNC7
CATCCTTTGAAGATTGTAAAACTTGTCTCGCTCGCTGGAATTGTGCAAGCGGATGTCTATCGGCCAGAATGAATCGAGGCGTGATAAGTGAGCATGGTCCTTTGTGCTATCTGACAAGGGAGCTGGTTAAGTATAGTGTGGAAGAAGCAATTAAGGGAGTAGAGCAATGAGCATTATAGATACTGATACAGCCGACAATGATAGCAACAATATAGGTACCACTGTGCCTGTGTTCATATCTGAGCATCCGGAGGAAGAGGACGGCAACTTTGAATTTCTATGCTGCGGCGGAGGCGGCCAAATCTGCGGCTCGGCATGCCAT
>NZ_JAVFVN010000338.1:0-436 GCF_030910085.1 Stenotrophomonas maltophilia group sp. RNC7
CAGGGCGGTGCGCAGGGGCAGGTAACGCAGGGTCATGGCGGTTCTCGGTGGATGACGGGTGGTTCCGTTGGCTTAGCGTGCCGTGGCCGGCGTGTGCGCGGCGCTCAAACCACTACGTGGAATGCTCAGGGAAGGGTGGGGGCGGGGGGCGCCCCGGCCCCCCCCACGCCACACCCCCCCAAAACCCCGGCGATACGTGGGGGGGGGGGGGGGGGGCGGGTGGGGGGGCCCGCCTTACCTCCGGCCGGGTTGGCCCGGCCCCCCCAACCAGGGCCCCCCCCCCCCCCCACCCGCCCCCACCCCGCCTTCGACAGTTTTCCGCGAACTGTTGGAGATGCTCTTGGGGTCAGATCCGTTTTCCGCAGGAAAACGGATCTGACCCCAGAGTTTCATTCGATATCTGACAGATGTGTCGACCAAGGTCGACACCTACCAA
>NZ_JAVFVN010000385.1:0-564 GCF_030910085.1 Stenotrophomonas maltophilia group sp. RNC7
GAAAAGACAACTTTATTTAGTAATTTATCCGTAAATCGTGCTACTAATAATCTATGGAATTCTATTCCTTCAGACGTTATTATGTCAGCATTCTTTTGTATTTCCTCTAAATCTTTTTGTCTACTATGAAATTTAGTAATAAGAAACTTAATTTCAGCATTTGATAATTTTTTGGTATTTACAATAGGAAATATAGGCTTAGATGTTTGTTTAGATATCATATTAAAGATACTCAATTTTACACCTCATTTTAATTCTTTTGTTTTCTTTACTTCATGAGGAACTACATCAGTAAAGCTAATTGTGCCTTCGGGCTTAATAAAATAATCCGGTAATAAACTTTCATACATTTCCTTACCACGCCGTTCATTTTTCTGTTTATAAATACAAAACCAAAAGAAAATAGGGAATCTTCGAAAGGATAGGTATTGGTTTCCGTATTTTCCTAAATTTAATAGCTCAACTCTGTCAAAATACCCTTCATGAATAAATGGTGTATTTTTAGCATTTTGTTTTGAACTTAAGATATGATCACAAATCTTAGTGTCGTGTACTGTGTGACGG
>NZ_JAVFVN010000401.1:0-495 GCF_030910085.1 Stenotrophomonas maltophilia group sp. RNC7
GCGCTGGATTTCCTCGGCGGTGTAGTCGGCGATTTCCTGCGCCCAGGCCTCGGCAAGGCGGGCAGGCTCGATACCCTCCCACTGCTGGGCGAACTTCGCGCCGTACAAGGCCTGCATGCGTTCGATCACGCGAGCGGCCCAGGCCACGGGAACCGGAGGCGGCACTTCAGTCGCGTGTACCAGTTGCATCGATAACTCCCATGTCGATTTCGTGCCGCGGCTGTGCGCCAGCGTTGGCAATGACGTTTTGCAATTTGGCGTTCCAGGCGGCGCGCCGTTCGTTGGCGGTGGGTGGGCGTTGCGGAGGGGCGCCCTTCTCCGGGATTTGCTGCGCGGCTTGGCGCTGGGCCGTCAGCACCTTGGCAAGGTAGGCCCAGGGGATGGCTTCTGGCGGGGGCTTGGACTGGCGCGCCACGGCGAGGCCCGCCAGGGCTTCGTCGGCCGTCAGGCCCTTCTCCACCCAGGCGCGGAAGTCGAGCTGGCTGGGGAGAACCT
>NZ_JAVFVN010000461.1:0-303 GCF_030910085.1 Stenotrophomonas maltophilia group sp. RNC7
CGAGAACTGGCCCGCTATGCCCGCCTGCAGTTGGAGTAGATCCACGCCAGGCGTGGATGCAGAACACTTTGTAGAGCCGGGGCCAATCTCCGCGTGATGATCGCAGCCCAGCAAGGGCAAGGCTAAACAACAATTCCACCCAGGCGCCCGGTAGATCACCGCCGTGCGTGGAGTCGCTCCGGTAGTGCCGGCCGCGGGGCGGCCACCCGGCCGCAACACCCAGCCAACCCCCGGGACCCCTCAAGCAGCGCGTACACCCGCGCCGGCAGGTCTTCCGAGATCGGGCGGGCGGCGGGGAGGGGA
>NZ_JAVFVN010000563.1:0-598 GCF_030910085.1 Stenotrophomonas maltophilia group sp. RNC7
CCAGGGCGCAACGCGCGCGGCCGGCACGGATGAAGCTGTCGGCGGTGGTCAGGGCATAGACGAAGCCGCTGCACACGGCCTGCACGTCGAAGGCCGCCGAGCCCTTGGCGCCCAAGTTGGCCTGCACCAGGCAGGCGGTGCTGGGAAACACGAAATCGGGCGTGGAGGTGGCCAGCACGATCAGATCGACCTCGGAGGCGTCCACACCCGCGTCGGCCAGCGCGCGGCGCGAGGCCTCGGTCGCCAACTGGCTGGTGGTGACGCCACGCTCGGCCAGGTGGCGCTGGCGGATGCCCGTGCGCTCGACGATCCACTCGTCGGAGGTGGCGATATCGCGCGTCGCCAGTTCCGCAGCCAGGGCGTCATTCGAAACCACGCGTTCCGGCAGGAAGCTGCCGGTGCCCGCGATCACGGAATATTTCATTGCGGTATCCATCAAGCGGTGTCTCCAGCCGCGCCCGGCTCGAGCGCCGGAGCACTCGAGGCAGACTGGACGCGCTGGTTGAGCTGCGCGACCGTCTGCGCGGTGCGCTCCAGCAGTTGTTCCAGTGCCTGGTGGCGCGCGGCGGTCTGCTCGCCGGCCTGGCGCCATTCGCGG
>NZ_JAVFVN010000505.1:0-741 GCF_030910085.1 Stenotrophomonas maltophilia group sp. RNC7
AGGTTCGGCCCGGCGATCGCGTCCCGGTGGACGGCGAGGTCATCGAAGGCGAGAGTTATGTCGACGAATCGATGATCACCGGCGAGCCGATCCCGGTCTCCAAGAAGCACGGCAGCGAGGTGGTTGGCGGCACGGTCAACCAGAAGGGTGCCTTCGCCATCCGTGCGACTGCGGTCGGCGGCAACACCGTGCTGTCGCAGATCATCCGCATGGTCGAGGAAGCGCAAGGATCGAAGCTGCCGATCCAGGCGCTGGTCGACAAGGTGACCATGTGGTTCGTGCCGGCGGTCTTCGCCGTAGCGGCCCTGACCTTCGCTTCCTGGCTCTATTTCGGGCCGTCGCCCGCGCTCACTTTCGCGCTGATCAATGCCGTCGCCGTGCTGATCATCGCCTGCCCGTGCGCCATGGGCCTCGCGACACCGACCTCGATCATGGTGGGCACTGGCCGGGGGGCGGAGTTAGGCGTGCTCTTCCGCAAGGGTGAAGCGCTACAATTGCTCAAGGACGCAAGGGTCGTCGCGGTCGACAAGACGGGCACTTTGACCGAAGGCAAGCCGGCGCTCACCGATCTGGAACTAGCCATCGGTTTCGACCGGGCGGATGTCCTCGGTCTAGTGGCGTCCGTCGAGGCGAAGTCGGAGCATCCGATTGCCCGTGCGATCGTGGATGCAGCCGCAGGGGAGGTCATTCCTCTGCCGGCCGTGTCGAACTTCGAATCGTTGACTGTTTTCGGCGTTATGG
>NZ_JAVFVN010000522.1:0-428 GCF_030910085.1 Stenotrophomonas maltophilia group sp. RNC7
TATTTTTGAGGAGTATGTTCCTATAAATTATGAAGAACCTGAGGATTATATAGAAATGTTTGGAGAGAATGAATTAATTACACCTGATATGGATGAACAAGAAATCTTAAGTATAGTAAATCAAGGGAACAGCATTTTTGAATTGGATAATCTCTTTTACAAGGTTTCATTGCTTTTAGAACCATCTATTCCTAAGTCTTATCAAATTAGGGATGATGAGGAGATATTTATATGATTATTAGAAGTCGTGAGGAAATTTACAACTTACAAGAATCCTTATCCCTTCTCTCCCTAATTCATGTTTTTGTTAAGAACGGAGTAAAAAAAGAGACATTTTCTGAAGTAACTTGGAACAGTCATGGAACATCAGTGGATGATGTAAATGAAATATTCCTGCTTGGTGTAAAAAATTTATTAGAGACTAAACT
>NZ_JAVFVN010000581.1:0-695 GCF_030910085.1 Stenotrophomonas maltophilia group sp. RNC7
TAATTAATCCAAATAATGTATCGTCTGTAGCTTCAAAAGCTCCATCAGTAAATACAATTAATTTTGCGTCTTTATTAGGCTCACCAATTACATATGCTGTTTCAGCAGTTAACTCTCTTTTGATAATATCATCATATTTAATTACAGAAGGCTTAAGCTTTTTAGCTGTTCCGTTGTTAAGAGCCTTCATAAATACGGTACTTGTTCTAAGATCGTATTTCTCAGTTGCTGATACTTTTACAAATTTATCTTTGCTTCCCTTGTCTAAAGTAAGCGCTGCAGAATCAACTTCTAATGTTTTTTCTTTAATTTCGCCATCTTTATTTAATTTAAAGCTTACAGCTGAGAACTTAGTATCATCGAATGCTCCTGTTGATACATCACTTGCACCAAATTTGTTAACCTCTGCTCTGTCTTCAAATTTATATTCTACTTCTTTACCTTCAGTAGTAAATACTGTTAATACAGGGGTTCTACCTTCTTGTAAATAAGTAGCTATACCGTAAATAGTATTACTTGTAATATTAGCATCTGTAGTTAATACAAGAGCTTTTCCTGCTAAGTCAAGAACAACGATTACATCTTCGTCAACAAGATCTTGGATTTTATTATTATCATCCCACGCGAAGTAGTCTTCACCTTGATCATCAGAGAAGATTCCACCTTCTGCTGCTCTAGCAATGTTTTTTCCAGCA
>NZ_JAVFVN010000588.1:0-357 GCF_030910085.1 Stenotrophomonas maltophilia group sp. RNC7
TAGCATTTCCCATAAAGAAGTAACCCCTGCTTTCAGTTACTTCAATATTTTCGCTATTGTTTAGTTTATAACGTATTCAGTCACTTGAAAAATTATTTAATCAATTACTTATATTTTGGAATTACTTTATGTTCACATTAATTTCTTCTACTGTTATACCTTCGTGCTCGACTAGGGCGTTTATTAGTGCTAGTAGGTCGGATAGTTCTTCGAGTTTGTGTTTTTGGTTGTTACTTTTAGGTATTCATTTAGTTCCTCTTCTATTTTTTTCAGATTTCTTTTATGTATTTATCTTCAGGTAGAATTTTTATTGTGGGTGTTTTTTATTACTTGTGGACTTTAGTCTCGGATTAGTTT
>NZ_JAVFVN010000597.1:0-506 GCF_030910085.1 Stenotrophomonas maltophilia group sp. RNC7
AAAAGTTTTGGCAAGAAAAAGTATTTTGGAAGCAATCCGGTGATATTACAGGCCATGGAAGCTTATGCGCTCGTATTAACGGGGAACATTATGTGATCGGAAAGGAAAACCCTAATAACATATTCGCTGGTTATGGTGGCAGGAAGTACTTTATTCAATTTATTAATGGTCCTCATAAAGGAAAAAAGGTAGTAACTCAAAATCTATGGCATCAAGGAGCTATTATGGATTCTTTTATAGAATCACTTCCGGATAATGCTGTATTTTTAAATGCTGAATAATCAAAGTGAGGAGATATACTAATGAATAACGAAATGGTGATTTTAACAAAAGAGAATTTTAATGAAATTTTTAACAGAGTTGTACAAGGTACTATAGCTTCAAGATACAATAGTCTTTGCTTTAGTGTTTCTGATATAACAAGAGAGTTACAAGCTAAAAATGAAATGGAAGATTTAATGGAAGCAGTATACCAAGCAGGATATGATCCTTATGCATTATGTAAA
>NZ_JAVFVN010000598.1:0-312 GCF_030910085.1 Stenotrophomonas maltophilia group sp. RNC7
AAATTAATAGATTATAAGTTAGTATTTTAAATAAGTAATGAGTTATAAAATTATTTTTGACTTATTTAAATAACCGTAGTTAAATTTTAATTGCTTAAACATATAAAAGTATTACTTCGATATTAAAATCTAACTACGCACGTCTAAAGAAGTCTAGGGTATATCAAAATGAGGGGGATATATTAATGAAAAATGCAGAAGAATTTAGAGGATTTAAATATAAAGGAAAAAAGTATATTTTATTTATTATGGATATTGATTTTACAAAAGGATTTAGATTTGATAATGAAGGGATTACGTTTTTAAATATTA
>NZ_JAVFVN010000604.1:0-384 GCF_030910085.1 Stenotrophomonas maltophilia group sp. RNC7
GGTCGAGTCGCGCGCGCTGGCGTTGCGGTTCTGAGCACGACGGTGGCGGGCCGGGGTATCCGGCCCGCGGCATTGCATCCTGTAGTGGCGCGGGCCGGGGGGGGGGGGGGGTGTGGGGGGGGCGGGGGGCGCGGCCCCCCCCGCCGGCGGGCCCGCGGCGGGCGGGCCCCCCGCTGGGGGGGGGGGCCCGGGCGGCGGGGGGCCCGCGCCCCCGCGGGGGGGCGCCCCCCCCACCCCCCCCCCCCCCCCCCCCCCCCCCCGGCCCCTATACAGGATGCAATGCAGGGGGCCGGATATCCCGGCCCGCCACCGTCGTGCTCAGAACCGCAACGCCAGCGCGCGCGACTCGATCGGTGCCATCCGGCTCTGGTCCTGCAGCTGCAG
>NZ_JAVFVN010000711.1:0-38134 GCF_030910085.1 Stenotrophomonas maltophilia group sp. RNC7
ACGTACTTGCAGCGCCCCCCGCAACCGGGCCCACCCCGCCAATCCTCAGGAAACCAGCTTCGGCTGTTGCTTCGGCTCTTGCAGTGGCCGTGGCCTCTGCAGGTGCAGGGCGCAGCCCTGCCAAGTAAACCCCACCCTATACTTACCGGCGTGACTGCCTTCCCTGCCCTCGTTCCGCTCGATGCGCCGCTGCTGGTGGGCTACAGCGGTGGTGTCGACTCGACCGTGCTGCTGCACTGGCTGTGGCGCTGCGCACAGGCCTCCGGCACGGCGCTGCGTGCGGTGCACGTACACCATGGCCTGCAGGCCGATGCGGACGGCTGGGTGCTGCATTGCCAGCAGCAATGCGCGGCACTGGGCATTGAACTGGCCGTGCATCGCGTGCAGATCGACAATCGCGCGGGCCTCGGCCTTGAAGGCGCGGCGCGGCAGGCGCGACGCGCCGCCTTCGCGGCCGAACTGCGCGACGGCGAAACGCTGGCACTGGCGCAGCACCAGGACGATCAGGCCGAGACCTTCCTGCTGCGTGCCCTGCGCGGTTCCGGTATTGACGGCCTGGCGGCGATGTCCGCACACAGCCACATTGGCGGGCATCCGTTATGGCGCCCCCTGCTGCCGGCAACGCGCAACGCGCTGCTCGACTACGCGCGCCAGCACGCGCTGCGCTGGATCGAAGACCCCAGCAATGGCCACGACCACGCCGATCGCAACTTCCTGCGCCTGCAGGTGCTGCCGTTGCTGCGCCAGCGCTGGCCGCATGCGGCTGCGGCATTGGCGGGCAGCGCAATGCACTGCGGGCAGACCCGTGCTCTGCTGGACGAGGAAGACGCCGAGCTGATCGCCCACCTGGAAGTGGCACCACGCGTGCTTTCGCTGCAACTGCTGCGCCAGGTGTCACCGGGGCGTGCCGCGCGCGTGCTGCGCGCCTGGGTGATCGGCCACGGTGCCGCCCCACTGCCGGCCACGGTACTGCAGCAGGGTCTGCACGAACTGCTGCCGGCCGGCAATGATCGCCAGGCGCGGGTGCGCTGGCACGAGCATGCCATCCAGCAATGGCGCGATCACGCCTATCTGCTACCCGCGCAGCTGCCATCGCTGCCCTACGGATGGCAGGCCGAATGGGATGGGCGTGCCCCCCTGCCGCTGCCCGATGGTGGCCAACTGCGCCTGCAGGGCGCCGTGGCCTTCGAACGCCCGCTTCAGGTCCGTGCGCGCGTGGGCGGCGAGCGCATCGTGCTGCCCGGTCGCCCGCATTCGCATGCACTGAAGGACTGCCTGCAACGCGAGCACCTGGCCCCCTGGCGGCGCGCCCAGCTGCCGCTGATCTTCGATGGGCCACAGTTGCTCGCTGCCGCCGACGTGGTCATTGCGGCCCCTCTGCAAGCCTGGTTGCAGGCCCAGGATGCTCAGCTGCAGTGGCGTCCCGGCGGCTGGTGAATTGACCCCCGCGCGCAGCCCGTCCACACTTGCCGCATGGCCAAGAAGTCCCCCGAAAACGCCTCCCCGGTCGCCCAGTTCGAGCAGTCGCTCGAATCGCTGGAACAGCTGGTGGAGCAGATGGAAACCGGCGAGCTGAGCCTGGAAGCCTCGCTCAGTGCTTACGAACGCGGCGTCGGTCTGTACCGCCAGTGCCAACAGGCGCTGGAACAGGCCGAACTGCGCGTGCGCCTGCTCAGCGATCCGGCGCAGCCGGAAGCATCCGAGCCTTTCGATCCGCCCAGCCATGACGGCTGAGGTTCTGTTCGCGCGCTGGCGCGACCGTATCGAAAGCCAGCTCGACGCCGCCCTGCCCTCGCCCGCCGAAGCACCGCAGCGCCTGCACCAGGCCATGCGCTATTCGGTGCTGGGCGGTGGCAAACGCATGCGACCGCTGCTTGTGTACGCCAGTGGCCATCTGTTTGGCGCGCAGCCTGAACACCTTGACGCAGCGGCGATGGCCGTCGAGCTCATCCACGCCTATTCGCTGGTGCACGACGACCTGCCGGCGATGGACGATGACGCGCTGCGACGCGGCAAGCCGACCACCCACATCGCCTTCGACGAAGCCACCGCGATCCTGGCCGGTGACGCCCTGCAGACCCGCGCCTTCGGTCTGCTGGCCGATGCGCCGCTGCCGGCCACGCTGCGCGTGGCCTGCCTGCAGACCCTGGCCCACGCCTCCGGTGCCTCCGGCATGTGCGGCGGCCAGGCGCTGGACATCGATGCCACCGGCCAGCAGCAGACGCTGGCGGCGCTGACCCGCATGCATGCGCTGAAAACCGGCGCGCTGATCCGCGCAGCGGTGCGCATGGGGGCGCTGTGCGGCCAAGCCCACGAACCACAGCTGGCCCAGCTGGACGGCTTCGCCGACGCGCTCGGCCTGGCCTTCCAGGTCCGCGATGACATCCTCGATGTCGAAGCCAGTTCCGAACAGCTGGGCAAGACCGCCGGCAAGGACCAGGCGCAGGACAAGAGCACCTTCCCCGCGCTGCTCGGCATGGACGGTGCGAAGGCGCAGCTGCGCGAACTGGCCGCACGCATGCAGGCCACGCTGGCCGACTATGGCGAAGAAGCCGATGCGCTGCGCGCGCTGGCAACGCTGGCGGTGGAACGCGATCACTGATCGCTGGCGTGACGTTGGCGCCAAACAGGAACGCCCGGCAATGCCGGGCGTTCCTGTTTGCGCATGCAGACGGTATTACTTGACCAGGCGCAGCGCGAACGGGTAGCGGTAGGCTTCGCCGTTGTTGGCCTTCACAGCGGCGATGATGCAGAACACCAGGTTCAGGATGCCGACGATCGGCGCCAGGATGCCGCCGATGATCACGATGGTCAGCACGATGCAGATCAGCATCGCAATGGTGATGGTGATCTGGAAGTTCAGCGCTTCCTTGGCCTGGTCTGTCACGAAGGACTTGCTGGCGTCATCCTTGTTGATCAGCCAGATGATCAGCGGGCCGATGAACCAGGTGAAGATGCCCAGCAGGTGCGCGGCCAGCGCCATCGTGCGCTGGTCGGCCGGGGCATTGGTGGTTGCCGGCGGCGGCGGGACGTTATCGAATTCACTCACGACAAAACTCCTTTTCATTGGGTGGTCTTGACCCACCAGCACCAAGCTGGATGCGTCAGGCGGGCATAGCTTACGCCATCGATGCCATCAATCATTACCGGCAATGGTCATCCGCCCCAGCAGGATCGAGCCGGTCCGGATGTGCGAGCGCGGGTCGACGTCGCTGCCGACCGCCTCGATGCTGCTGAACATCTCGCGCAGGTTGCCGGCGATGGTGACGCCGTCCACCGGGTACTGGATCTCGCCGTTCTCGACACGGAAGCCGCCGGCGCCGCGCGAATAGTCGCCGGTCACCCCGTTCACCCCCTGCCCCATCAGCTCGGTCACCAGCAGGCCGTCACCCATCTGCCGGGCGATCTCTTCGAGCGAGCCGGCATTGGCCGCCAGCTGCAGGTTGTGCACGCCGCCAGCATTGGCGGTGGTCTGCAGGCCCAGCTTGCGCGCCGAATAGCTGCCCAGCACATAGCGCTGCAGCACGCCGTCACGGACCAGCGCCGAAGCACGGGTGGCCACGCCGTCGCCGTCGAAGGCGGCCGAGCGCAGGCCGCGGCGCAGGTGCGGCAGTTCGTCGATCTGCATCCACTCCGGGAACAGGCGCTGGCCGACGCTGTCCAGCAGGAAACTGGCCTGGCGGTACAGCGCGCCACCGGACACCGCCGACAGCAGGTGGCCGACCAGGCTGCGCGCCACTTCCGGGGCGAACAGCACCGGCATGCTGCCAGTGGCCAACGAACGCGGCTGCAGGCGGGCGATGGTGCGCTCGGCGGCGCGACGGCCGACCAGGCCCACGTCTTCCAGGTCCCCCTGCGCCAGCGCGCTGGTGTACCAGCCATCGCGCTGCATGCCGTCGCCCTGCCCGGCGATCAGCGCGCAACCGATCGAATGGTGGGTGCCGCGCTCACGGCCGAAGAAGCCGTGCGAATTGGCGTACACCGACAGGCTCTGCATGCTCGACACGGAAGCGCCATCGGAATTGCGGATCTGCGCATCGGCCTCGCGGCCAGCCGCCTCGCAGGCCAGGGCCAGGTCCACCGCCTCATCG
The DNA here is from genome assembly GCF_030910085.1 of Stenotrophomonas maltophilia group sp. RNC7. Lineage (NCBI taxonomy): Bacteria > Pseudomonadati > Pseudomonadota > Gammaproteobacteria > Lysobacterales > Lysobacteraceae > Stenotrophomonas > Stenotrophomonas maltophilia group sp. RNC7. The sequence continues at coordinate 4,092 of NZ_JAVFVN010000711.1, forward strand.
GCCTGCAGCGCCCACGGGTGCCAGCCATCCAGGTCCGGGAAGTCGGTGGCCATCAGTGCGGCCTCGGCCAGGCCGGCGGCCGGGTCATCCTCGGTATGCCGTGCGATCGCGCAGGCCTGCTCGACCGTAGCGGCCAGGCTGGCCTCGTTCAGGTCGCCAGTGCTGGCACTGCCCTTGCGCTGCCCGAAATAGACGGTCACGGCGATGCCACGGTCACGGGTGGACTGCACGGTCTCGACCTCGCCGAGGCGGACATTGACCTCCAGGCCGCGGTCCTCGCTGCAGCTGACCTCGGCCTGGCTGGCGCCCAGCGCGCGGGCGCGGTCGAGCAGCTGCTGGGAGAGGTCGGCCAGCCGTTCCAGCCGGGCCAGGCTGTCGTCGCCGACGACCACTTCAGGGGCGATCACGTTCAATGCTTTATCCTGTACGGGTTGGGCCCGGCATCACGCCGGGCGACTTTTTTTGAAATCAGGTAGGGACGATGCGCGGACGCGACGAAGAAACCGGTGAATTCCACGACAAGAGCCGCAGCCAGAACCGGCGCGATGCACTCGACGTGCTGGCCCTGGGTGAGAAGCTGGTGTCGCTGACCCCGGCCCAGCTGGCGCGCCTGCCGATTCCGGAAGACCTGCTGCCGCACATCGCCGAGTGCAAGCGCATCACCGCCCACATCGCCCACAAGCGCCAACTGGCGTTCCTGGCCAAGCACATGCGCCGCGAAGAAGAGGCCACGCTGGATGCGATCCGCGATGCGCTCGACGCCAACAGCGAAACCGGCCGCCGCGAAGTGGCGATGATGCACCGCGTGGAAGACTGGCGCGACCGCCTGCTGGCCGAGGGTGACAAGGCGCTGGCCGCTCTGCTCGATGACTATCCGCAGGCCGACCGCCAGCAGCTGCGCACGCTGGTACGCAACGCGCAGGCCGAGAAGGCCAGGAACAAGCCGCCGCGCGCTTACCGCGAGATCTTCCAGGTGCTGCGCGGCCTGATGCTGCCAGCCGCGCTGGGCCTGAAGGCCGGCGCCGGAGACGCCGACCACATCGGGACCGGCGAGGCCGACGAGGACTGAGTCCCCGTCGGCCCGGGCGGTTGCTGTGGCCATCGCCACGCTCAGGCCTGGGTACCGCCGACGGTGATGCCCTCGATCAACAGCGAGGGCTGGCCGACACCCACGGGCACACTCTGCCCGTCCTTGCCGCAGATGCCCACGCCCTCGTCCAGGGCCAGGTCATTGCCGACCATGCGCACCTTCTGCATGGTTTCCGGGCCGTTGCCGATCAGGGTCGCGCCCTTCACCGGCGTGGTGATGCGGCCGTCCTCGATCAGGTAGGCCTCGGTGGCCGAGAACACGTACTTGCCACTGGTGATGTCGACCTGGCCACCGCCGAAGTTGACCGCGTACAGGCCCTTCTTCACCGAACGGATCATCTCCTGCGGGTCGTGCTCGCCGGCGCGCATGTAGGTGTTGGTCATGCGCGGCATGGTCAGGTGCGCGAACGATTCACGGCGCCCGTTGCCGGTCGGGGCCATGCCCATCAGCCGCGCATTGAGACTGTCCTGCATGTAGCCGACCAGGATGCCGTCCTCGATCAGCGTGGTGCACTGGCTGGGGTGGCCTTCGTCGTCGATGTTCAACGAACCGCGGCGGCCGTCGAGGGTGCCGTCGTCGACGATGGTCACCCCCGGTGCCGCCACACGCTCGCCGATGCGGCCGGCGTAGACGCTGGTGCCCTTGCGGTTGAAGTCGCCTTCCAGGCCGTGGCCGACCGCTTCGTGCAGCAGCACGCCCGGCCAACCCGGGCCGAGCACCACCGGCATCATGCCGGCCGGCGCCGGCACCGCTTCCAGGTTCACCAGCGCCTGGCGCAGCGCTTCCTGGGCAAGGGCTTCGGGGCGGCCGCTGGCAAACAGGTCTTCGTAGCCATAACGGCCACCGCCACCGGCATAACCAGACTCGCGGCGGCCGTTGTGCTCGACGATCACCTGTACATTCAGGCGTACCAGCGGACGCACATCGGCCGCCAGCACACCGTCGCTGCGGGCGATCAGCACCGTATCGACGCCGCCGGACAGGCTCACCATCACCTGCTTCACGCGCGGGTCGGCGGCACGCAGGTAACCATCCAGGCGCTTGAGCACCTCGACCTTGGCTTCGTTGCCGATACCATCGATCGGGTCCAGCGCCGGGTACAGTGCGCGCGCATTGCCGCGCAGCAGCGATCGCCCGGACTGCGCACCGCCCTCACGCGAGATCGCGCGCGCCGACTGCGCCGCCGCCAGCAGCGCGTCGGCGTGGATGTCATCGGAGTACGCAAATCCGGTCTTCTCGCCGGAAATCGCACGTACCCCCACGCCCTGCTCGATGGAATGGGCACCGTCCTTGACGATGCCGTCTTCCACGCTCCAGCTCTCGCGGCGGGCGTGCTGGAAATAAAGGTCGCCGAAGTCGACACCGGGGCCGAGCAACTGGCCGAAGGTGCGCTCCAGGCCAGCGGTATCCAGGCCGCCGGGGCGCAGCAGGCGGTCTTGGGCAAGCGTCAGGGCGATATCAGTCATGGTCTCGATCTGGGGGTGCGGGGGCGCTCAGGCAAGCCCCGTGAACAGGGAACCGCGCTCAGCGCGAGCGCGGCAGCTCGGTGACGGTCGGCGGAATGGCCGGTGCAGACGCCGGCACGGGCGGTGATGGGGTCTTGTCGCGGCTACGCTCGATCACTTCCACCTTCGGTTCCTTCCATGGACCGGTCACCTTGTAGGTTCGGGCGCCAATCTCGCCCAGCGGCTTGGACAATACCGCATTGGTGGCCGCGCCCAGCGCGGCACCCACCGGGCCGCCGGCCACCGCACCGACCACGGTCAGCAGGTTGCCCGCGCGCGGGTTGACGTCGATGGTCTGGTCGAACCGCTGGTTGCGCAGGTCGGCCTGGCCACGGATGGTGATGTTGGCCGCCGGGCCTTCGATCAGCACCTTGTCGGTGCGCGCCATGCCCTGGCCGAACTGCATGCTGCCGTCGATCTGGTTGAACGCGAAGCCCTTGGAGAAGAAGTCGCGGAAGTCGAACATCAGGCGCCGCGGCAGCTGCGCGACGCTGAGCAGGCCCAGCACGCGGCCGGCGCCTGGCTCCAGCTCCAGCAGCTGGCCATTGCGCGCGTGCAGGTCGAGGCTGCCCTGCAGATTGCCCAGCTGGAAGTCCGACGGGCCTCCGCTCCACGAGGCCTGCAACTGCGCCTGGCCGGAACCGCCGCGCAACTGGCCGCCGTAGTCAAGATTCTGCATCAACCCACCCAGATCCTCACTGCGCACCTGTGCGGTCAACTCGGTTCGGGCACCGCCGGTCCGGCCCAGCCAGCGACCGCTGATGTCGATCTCCTGGTCCGGCGCACGGAAACGCAGCTCATCCACGTTCAGGCCGTTGGCCAGCGGCCGCGTGCGCAGCACCGCCTGGCCCAGCACCACCTTGCCGAACTTCAGGTCGGCAATGTCCAGCGCGAACGGCGGCAGCTTGGCCGGGTCCATGTCGTTGGCACCGGCCTGTACCCGCGCCGGTGCAACCGGCGCACCCGGTGCCGCCGGCAGTGACTGCCAGTGCACGCGGTCAAGCTGGCCACTGATCGTGCCGCCGTCCGCATTGGGGACGGTCAGGCGCCCGGCCAGCGACGGGCCGTCCAACCGCACATCCAGTGCCTGTGGACCCGGGTGCAGCTGCAGCCGGGTCTGCTCGAACACGCCGCCGATCAGCTTCAACTGGCCGACCTGGACGTCCACCGCTCGCAGCGGCATCGCATCGTCGTCCCCGCCGCCCCGCGCCAGGCCGATCCACTCCAGCGCATCCAGCGTCGCGCTGCGGCCATTGACCGTCAGCCCGCTCGGCGGCGGCTCACGATCAACATGATCACTGCCCAGCGTGACCTGCACGCCGGTCTGGTTGTTGTGGCTGCGTGCGGCCAGGGCCAGGCGCTGGCCGAAGGCCACATCGATGCGGCCGGCACCCATCGGCAACTGCGCGGCCACCGTGGTCGCCAGCGCTTCGGTGGCCGGCTTGTCCAGTGGTGCCGGCAGGTCCAGCCGCGTGCCGACCAGGTCCGAACTCAACCGCAGTTCACTCGGCGGCGCGGGCGCCCCCGGAGCCACCTTGGGCAGGTTGACCGCGATGGTCCACGCTGAAGTGCCGGTGATGTAGGGCTTGAGCCAGGTCATTTCCGGTGCGCGGTCAATCAGTACGCCCGCATCAAGATGCGCCGTCAACTTCGATTCGAAGGCCCGCGTGCTGTCGTGCACGTAGCCACCGGCGCGCAGGCTCAGGCGGCCGTCCTGGCCGAGGTGGCGCACCGCCAGTTCCTCAGCGCCGAAGCCGCCATTGCTGTAGCGCGCCTGCCCTTGCATGTTGTCGAAGGCCAGCTGGAAGCGCTTGTCGACCAGCTTCACGCCGGTCAGGTCGACCGTCCCCTGCAGATGACCACCGCCTTCATCGTGGTGCAGCGGCTGCAGCAGATCGAAAGTCACATGCGCCGGACCACTGGCGACCAGGTTGTCCAGGGTATCGCCATAGTCCTTGTGCAACGGGCTCTGGCGCAGCATCGCCAGCAGCTTGCCGGCCTCGCTCGGCGCCTCGGCGCGCACGTACAGCGGCTGATGGCCGAAGTCCGGAATGCCGGCTTCGAACTTCTGCACCGCCACGCCCGCCAGATCGCCACGTCCACGCATCTCGAAGCCGGGGCCGATGAAGGCGATATCGGCATCGACCTGGCGCATCAGCGGCCAATCGTGCTGGAAGCGGATGTCGCCATTGCTGATGTGGCCGGTGGCCTCGAAGCGGCCATCGTTGTTGTCGAACGGCCAGTCGTCCAGGTCACCGGTGACCAGGCCGACACCGCCACGCACCTGGCCGCCGGCCAGTGCCATGTCCAGCCAGTCGGTGGCGCCCTTGCTCATCTTGGAGTGGATCCAGAAGCGCTTGGCCGCCGTCATCGGCACGTCGTCCAGCTTGGCGGCCAGCTGCAGCCACGGCCGCGTGCCGTCGCCCTGGAACCAGACGCCGCCGCGCACGTCGGCCGCGTAGTCGGTGCCCTCCACGCGCATCGCCGGCGTTCCGATCCGCCAACCGCCGCCCTCGTCGCGCCACCCCACGATCTGTCCGGCCAGATGCAGGTCATGCCGCACGCCAAAACCGGTCGGCCAATCGAACTGCAGCTGCCGTTGCGGCTGCAGCTGCAGGCTGAAGCCATCGGCATCGCCTTCGAAACGCCCCCCGAGGCCGCGCAGGCCCGGAGAATTGCCGACGCTGGCAAAGCCCAGCGACTGCAGTTCGCCCTGTGCCCGCAACGGGCCATCACGCTCGCCGGCCAACTGCAATCGGCGCACCTCCAGCTGCGGCCTGGACAGGAACAGCCAGCGCCGCAGACCCGGTTCAAGGAGATTGCTCAGGGCCAGCCCTCGCAGCGCGGTGCCGGCCTGCACCGCACCGGCGTTCACCCGCAGCTGCTTGCCGATCTGCAGCTGCAGGCCATCGAGCTGCTGTTCGCCATCTTCGGTCTTCAGGCGCAGGCGCGGCACCTGCAACGCCCAGCCATCGGCCTGGCGCTGCCAGCGCAGGCGGGCCTGAAGCCGCTGCAGCTGCAGCTGCGGCGCTGCCACGCCGGGCATCGGTGCACCGTCGACGCGCACGTCCCGCAGGTCCGAATCGGTGGTCAGTGCGACCGGCGCGAAATCACGCAGGGTCAGCCACAGGCTCAGCTCGCCCTTGCCCTCTCGGAGGCGCACGCCGCCGGCCGCCAGCAAGGGCGACCAGGCATGGAAATCGACCGGGTCGGCGCCGAGCCAGGCCTGGCCGTTGCCGCGCACACGGTCCACGTCCAGTACCGCGGTCAGCGGCAGCGCCTGCGCATCGGCCCAGGCGCGTACACCCACGCGCAGGCGATCACCATTGACCCGCATGCGCAGGTCGATGCGCGGCAGCGTGGTGTCGATGCCGATCCCCGGCGCGTGCACGCCCAGGCGGCCGCCGATCACCTGCAGCTCGCCGAGCCGGCGCAACGCATCCAGCGGATCCCCCCCGTTGTCGGATTGCGGCAACCCGCGCACCGACCAGCGTCCGTCTTCGCCCTGCTGCAGGTCCAGGGCCAGGCCACGCAGGCGCAATTCGGTCAGCGAGCGCCCGGGCAGCAGCCCGCTGTACATCGATACCAGCACCTCGGCCTCGCCGATCGCCAGGCCCTGCCCGGCACCGATGCGCAGGCCCTTCAGCTGCAGCAGCGGGCCACGACGGGTCCAGGTCGTCTGCAGCTGGTCAAAACGCACCGGCTGGCCAGCCCGCTCGCTCAGCCAGGCGGCGATCCTGTCGGGATGACGCTCGGCCAGCGGCAGCAGTTGGCTGAAGGTGCCCACCAGCAGTGCAAGCCCGACCAGGCCCACCGCACAGGCGGCAATGAAATGACGGCGGATCCTTCGCAGTCGCAGGCGCGGCGGCGCGCTCATCGGCCACCGCCGGCCTGCAGCCGGCGAGGATCAGAGCAGAACAACATCGAATTGCTCCTGCAGGTACTGCTCGTCCGCCTGGAAGCGGATGCTCTTGCCGAGAAACTCCTCCAGCTCAGCCACCGCCGAGGACTCCTCATCGGTGATGCGCGCGACCACCTTGGTCGACGCGATGACCAGCAGCCGCGCGGCATCGAACTGGCGCACGGCGCGGGTGATCTCGCGGAAGATCTCGTAGGTCACCGTCTCGGTGGTCTTGATGCTGCCGCGGCCACTGCACTGCGGGCAGGTTTCCGACAGCTGGCGCTCCAGACTTTCGACCGTGCGCTTGCGGGTCATTTCCACCAGGCCCAGCGGCGAGAAGTCGTACACCGTGGTCTTGGCATGGTCGCGGGCCAGCGCCTTTTCCAGCGTGCGCAGCACCTGGCGGCGATGCTCTGCATCATCCATATCGATGAAGTCGATGATGATGATGCCGCCCAGGTTGCGCAGCCGCAGCTGACGCGCCACTGCCTGCGCCGCTTCCAGGTTGGTGCGGAACACCGTCTCTTCCAGGTTGCGCTGGCCGAGGAACGAACCGGTATTGACGTCAATGGTGGTCATCGCCTCGGTCTGGTCGATCACCAGGTAGCCACCGGATTTCAACGGCACCTGCTTGTCCAGTGCGCGGCCGATCTCGTCTTCCACGCCGAACATGTCGAAGATCGGGCGATCGCCGGAATACAGCTCCAGCTTTTCGGCCAGCACCGGCATGTACTTGGCGACGAAGGCCTGCAACTGGCCGAACGTCTCCTTCGAGTCCACCTTCACCTTGTCCACGTCCTTGCGGATCAGGTCGCGCACGGACCGCAGCGGCAGGCTCAGGTCTTCATAGATGATGCTGCACGACGGCGCCTCGCGGCCGCGGCGCTCGACCACGTTCCACACGCGCGACAGGTAGGCGATGTCCTCGGCGATGGCCTCGGCCGGCTGCCCTTCGGCGTTGGTCCGCACGATGTAGCCGTAGCCACCGTGCTGCGCCGACAGTTCGGTCACCAGCGCCTTCAGGCGGGCGCGCTCGGTTTCGTCTTCGATGCGCGCCGACACGCCCACCACCTTGGACTGCGGCAGCAGCACCATGTAGCGCGAGGGAATGCTGATCTGCGTGGTCAGGCGCGCGCCCTTGGTGCCGATCGGGTCCTTCACCACCTGCACCACGATGTCCTGGCCGTCACGCAGCAGCTCGACGATCGGCACGCTGGCCGGCGGTGGCAGGGTGGTGTTCTCGGTGTCGGCGCTGGCCACCGGCGCCGGCCGCACCACGTCATTGGCGTGCAGGAACGCCGCGCGCTCCAGGCCGACTTCGACGAAGGCGGCCTGCATGCCGGGCATGACCCGCTGCACCTTGCCCTTGTAGATGTTGCCGACCACGCCACGGCGCCAACCGCGCTCGATGTGAAGTTCCTGCAGCATGCCGTTTTCGATCACCGCGACACGGGTCTCGCGCGGGGTCACATTGACCAGGATTTCCTCAGACATCGGCAGCCTCCCTGGCGGCATCGGCAGTGGGGACCGGCACGCCACAGCGCGCCAGCAGACGATCGGTATGCAGCAGCGGCAGCCCCATCACGCCGGAGTAGCTGCCGGAAAGGTGTTCGATCCAGCGTTCGGCCCCACCCTGGATGGCGTAGGCGCCGGCCTTGTCCAGCGGCTCGCCGGTGGCGACATAGGCGGCGATGTCGGCGGCATCGATCGGGGCGAAGGTCACTTCGGAAATGACCAGCTCGCTGTCCAGGCCGCCCGCGCCGACCACCACCACGGCGGTCATCACCTGGTGGGTGCGCCCGGCCAGCCGCGCCAGCATCGCCCGCGCGTCAGCGGCATCGACCGGCTTGCCGAAGACCTCGCCGTCCAGGACCACCTCGGTATCCGAACCAAGCACCCGCGCCTGCGGGTCGTCGGCCAGCACCCGGGCCAGCCCGGCGCGCGCCTTGTCGGCGGCGACCCGGCATACATACTGTTCGGCGCTTTCAGTGGCCGCGCGCTGCTCGACGACCTCCAGGTCAAGGGCCTGGAAGGGGCGTCCGAGTCGGGCCAGCAGCTGGTTGCGTCGGGGGGAGCGGGAAGCAAGATAGAGCATCGGCACAGCATAACCTGAGGCCGCCACCTGAATCGTCGGCAACCCGTTACGGAACGCGTACAACCCCGAACAGGCTCACAGCGCGTTCATCGCTACGACACCACCCTCACCGGCACAACAAGGAGATCCCATGCGCCTGACCGCCACCCCGCTGCTGCTTGCCCTGTCCCTCGCCCTTGGAACCTCGATGACTGCTCATGCCGCTCCGTCGTCGCCGTCGATCGCCGCCGCGGCCGAAGGCACCCTGCTGAACATCTCGGCCAACGCCGAGGCCACCCGCGTGCCGGACGTCGCCACCCTGTCGGCAGGTGTGGTCACCCAGGCTGCCGACGGCAACAGCGCGATGCGCCAGAACGCCCAGCAGATGGACAAGGTGCTGGCCGCGATCAAGGCCGCCGGCATCGCCGAGCGCGACGTGCAGACCAGCGGCGTCAGCCTCAACCCGCAGTACCGCTATGCCGACAATGAGGCACCGAAGATCACCGGCTACCAGGCCAGCAACACGGTCAGCCTGAAGGTCCGCGACATCGCCAAGCTCGGCAAGGTGCTCGACGCGCTGGCCGCGCAGGGGGCCAACCAGATCAACGGTCCACAGTTTGAGATCGACCAGCCCGAACCGGTCTATGACGAAGCCCGCCTGGCCGCCCTGAAGAAGGCCCAGGCCCGCGCCCAGACCTATGCCAGATCGCTGGGCCTGCAGGTTCGCCGCATCGTCAGCATCTCTGAAAACAGCAACGGCGGTTTCCGCCCGATGCCGATGATGCGCACCATGGCCGCCGGTGCGGCGATGGACAAGGCTACCCCGGTCGCACCGGGTGAATCGACCGTCTCGGTCAACCTGGACGTGGTGTTCGAACTGGGCCGCTGATCGCGCCCGGCACGGCCGACACAGGCGGGTCCCGCAGGGGCCCGCCTTTTTCGTGTATTCCGGCGGCGTTGGCTGAAGGCCAGCCCAACGCGCATGCCCCTGCCTCTAGGCAGTGGCCGCCATGCCGCGCTACTGATGGACTGCCAGCCGCGTGCGGCAACCCCGCCACGGACCCTGGTGCGTTGAGGACTTCGTCACTGGCATGGAGGTGGATCATGGTTCGTACCTATCCCGTTGCATCCCCGTACTTCGACCCCGCCCGCATAGCCGCCTGGAGTGCAGCGATCGCCCTGCACCTGCTGGCCTTCCTGTTGCTGCTCATCCCTGCGACCTACCAGGCCGTGCAGGCCCCGCGTGAAAAGACGCCGGTCCGGCTGATCGAGAAGATCCCGCCACCGCCGGCGCCGCCGGTTCCGGTCCCGCCAAAAGAGATCGTCCAGGTGGTACCGAAGCCGCGGACGCAGCCGGTGGTACCGCCACTGCCCGCACCCACCGCGACCGTGGAAGAGACCCAGGGCATCGCATTGCCGGCCGCCGAACCGGCTCCGCCGCAATTGGCGCCCAGCATCGACACCTCCACCCCGCTGGCCGGCGCCCAGCTGCAGTACCGCAGCGCTCCGCCGCCGGCCTATCCGATCCAGTCCCTGCGCAACCACGAACAGGGCACGGTGCTGTTGCGGGTGGAAGTGGACACCCGTGGCCAGCCGGTCGCGGTCAGCGTCGAGCGCAGCAGCGGTTCGCGCAACCTGGACCAGGCCGCCCGCCAGCAGGTGCTCAAGCACTGGCGCTTCGAGCCTGCCCAGCGTGACGGCGTGGCGGTCCCGGCCATCGGCATGGTGCCGGTGCAGTTCTCGCTGCCGGACTGAGCGTCCCACCGGCCCGGCCCCGCGCCGGGCCGGCCCCTGCCACTGCCCGGCAAATGCGGACATGCCCGAGCCAAGCGTTACTGATTAAGCAAAAATTCACGTCTTCGTCACCTGCTGGAAACCTAGATTGGCGCGTCCCGGTATCGATCCGGCGACAGCCCTCAACGCTACGGTTTTCCAGTTAGGAGAGAAGCTGTGAAACACCCGATCCAACGGCCCGCCAGCCGCCGCCGCACCACCCTGGCATCGTCCATCACCCATATCCTTGCTGGCAGCACCCTGCTGCTGGTCGGCGCCGTGGCTTCTTCCTCAGCCTTTGCACAGGAGCAGGCCACCAACCTCGACCGCATCACGGTCACCGGCTCCAACATCCCGCGCACCAACACCGAGACACCGTCGCCGGTGCAGGTGGTGACCCGCCAGGAAATCGACCGCACCGGCAAGACCACGGTCGCCGAGTACCTGCAGACCCTGACCGCCGACGGCGCAGGCTCCATTCCCAAGACCTTCGGCAACGGCTTCGCCGGTGGCGGCGCCGGCATCTCGCTGCGTGGCCTGGGCGCCGGCTCGACACTGGTGCTGTTGAACGGCCGCCGCATGGCCACCTACGGCCTGGCCGATGACGGCCAGAAGGTCTTCACCGACCTCAGCACCATCCCGCTCGATGCCGTCGAGCGCGTGGAAGTGCTCAAGGACGGCGCCTCGGCGATCTATGGCTCCGACGCCATCGCCGGCGTCGTCAACATCATCCTGCGCAGCGACTTCCAAGGCGCCATCCTGCGCGGTTCCTACGGCATTTCCGGTGACGGCGATGGCGATGCGAAGAAGGCGACCCTTACTGCCGGCACCGGCGACCTGTCCAGCGATGGCTGGAATGCGTTCTTCAGCCTGGACGTCGGCAAGACCGACGCGATCAAGATCAGCGACCGCAAGAACCGCAAGTGGATCGGCACCGGCGATATCCGGCGCTGGGGTTACGACGCTGCAGACGCGCAGTTCCTGGGCGGTGCCTACCTGTCGGGCGGTACCGCCGGCGGCGTGGGTCCCAATGGCTCGGTGTTCGATGCCACCGGCCATCTGGTTGCCCTGCCGGGCTGCGCCGGGCTGACCACGATTCCCGGGCAGAGTGACGCGACCGCGCAGGCCCAGGGTTGCCTGTGGGATCCGGCGCAGCAGTACCGCGACCTGAGCCCGGAAGAGAAGTACGTGAACGTGTTCGGCCGCGCCAGCTTCGCGTTTGGTGAAGGCGGCGAGGTCTATACCGAGATCGGTTACTCGAAGAAGGAAACGATCTTCAGCAATACGCCATCCGGCGTATCCGGCGGCTGGGGCTACCCTGGCGGCCCGGTCAACGCCAACAGCGGTGCCGGTGCGACCCAGCTGTATGCAGGTCATCCGGACAACCCGCTGCCCACCTCGGCCCGCCTGCGTTACAGCGCGTGGGACGTGGGCCCGCGCGTGACCGACAATACCAATGAGTTCAACCGCTTCCTGGTGGGTGTCAAGGGCAACTGGGGCGACTGGAGCTACGACACCGCCTACCTGCATTCCGGCACCGACCTGGTCAACAAGCGCACGGGTTTCCTGCGTTATGACGCAGTACGCTGCGTGCTGGGCAATCCGGCCTGCCCCTATGGCACCTGGCGCATCGGCGACAATGCCTCGCAGACGCCGCAGTCGGTCTACGATGCCATCAGCCCGACCATCAGCGCGCGTGCCAAGTCGAGCCTGGACATGTTCGACTTCACCATCTCGCGCAGCCTGATGGATCTCAAGGGCGGTCCGCTGGGCCTGGCCTTCGGTACGGAGTGGCGCAAGACGAGCAACAGCCTGACGCCGCAGACCTTCACCGATATCGGCCAGATCATCGGCCTGGGCTACTCGGCCTACGACGGCACGCAGAATGTGTATGCCGGCTACGCCGAACTGTCCGCACCGGTGCTGGAGCAGTTGGAACTGAGCGCTGCGGTCCGCTACGACAAGTACGAAAGCGGCGAAGGCAAGGCCACGCCGAAGCTGGGCGTGAAGTGGACCCCGGCAGACTGGATCGCACTGCGCGCCAGCTACGCTGAAGGCTTCCGTGCGCCGAACCCGGCCGAGAACGGTGACGGTGGCTTGGCCGCTTTCTCCAACGCCCGCGATCCGGTGCGTTGCGCCATCGACCCGGCCAACGAATGCACCGCGCGCTCGGTGGCGATCATCACGCGGCCGAACAAGGACCTGAAGCCGGAAGAGTCCAAGAGCTACTCGGTGGGCATCGTTCTGCAGCCAACCTCGACCACCTCACTGACTGTGGATGCGTGGGAAATCAAGCGCACCAACGAAATCGCGCAGGGCAGCACGGCCGACGCCATCGCCGCGGGCAACGTTCTCCGCGATGCCAACAACATCGGCGGAGTCGCCAACAGCGGCACCATCCTGGCCGTCAATACCGCCTACGTGAATGCCAACTCCTCGCGCGTCCGCGGCATCGACACCGACATCCGCCAGACCTTCGACATCGGCCCGGGCCAGCTGGAAATGGACCTGCAGTGGAGCCACGTGCTCAAGTTCGAGCGCACCGAGGGTGATACCACCGTCGACTATGTGGGCACCCACGGCAACTGCGACGTGACCAACTGCATCGGCACGCCGAAGGACCGCATCAACTTCGGCACCACCTGGAAGCAGGGCCCGTGGAGCATCAGCGGCGTGGCCAACTACATCAGCAAGCTGGAGAACAAGGACCGCCGCGGCGGTGACTACCTGGCCTTCTATGAAGACGGCGAGCCGGTAGAGAAGATCTCCTCGTTCACCACCTTCGATCTGTCCGGCCGCTGGAACATCACCGAAGCCTTCGAGCTGAACGCTTCGGTGCAGAACGTGTTCGACCGCATCGCGCCGCTCGACCCGAGCACTTACGGTGCAGTCAATTACAACCCGCTGCACTTCAGTGGTGCGATTGGCCGCTACTTCACTGTCGGCGCCAAGTACACGTTCAAATAATCCCGCTGCTGTGTTTGCTTCGAAGGCCCGGGCTGTTGCCCGGGCCTTCGTCGTTTCCTGGCTGTTCGTTGTCCATGCCGGCTCCCGCACACCCGGCCTTGCAGCCATGTTCACGAGTACATGGCTAGGGTGTGCTCGCGGCATCCGGGCCGCAGGGGATCTCAATGGCCACGACATCGCAACGCCTCGGCCTGCCGGCGTTGACTGCACTGGTAGTCGGCTCGATGGTCGGCGCCGGTATCTTTTCGCTGCCGCAGAACGTCGCGCGCAGTGCCGGTCCGGCCGCCGCGATGATCGGCTGGGCCGTCAGTGGCGCCGGCATGCTGATGCTGGCCTTCGTGTTCCAGGCCCTGGCCAACCGCCGTCCGGACCTGGACACCGGCATCTACGCATATGCACGCGAAGGCTTCGGCAACTACATCGGCTTCTCCGCGGCGTGGGGCTACTGGGTCGCTTCGGTACTGGGCAATGCCAGCTTCTTCGTGCTGATCTTCAGCGGCCTGGGCCATTTCATGCCGGTGTTCGGCGAAGGCAACACGCCAGCCGCCGTGGCCGCTTCGTCCGTACTGTTGTGGACCGTCCACCTGCTGGTGCTGCGAGGCCTGCGCACCGCCGCCATCGTCAACGGTCTGGTGACGGTGGCCAAGCTGCTGCCCATCGCACTGTTCCTGGTGCTGGCCGCCGGCGCGTTCCGCATGGAGGTGTTCCGCGCCGACTTCTTCGGCACACCTGCGCTTGGCGACCTCGGCCAGCAACTGCGCGGCATGATGCTGGTCACCGTGTGGGTGTTCATCGGCATCGAAGGCGCCAGCATCTATTCGCGGCGTGCCGCGCGCCGTGCTGACGTCGGCCGTGCCACGGTGATCGGTTTCCTGGGGGTCTGGCTGCTGCTCGTCCTGGTCAGCCTGCTGTCGATGGGCGTGCTGTCGCAGGCCGAACTGGCCGGGCTGCCCAACCCGTCGATGGCCTATGTGCTGCGCGCCATCGTCGGCGAATGGGGCGCGACGGTGATCATCGCCGGTTCGATCATTTCGGTGCTGGGCGCGTTGCTGGCCTGGGTGCTGCTGTGTGCCGAAGTGCTGTATGCCGCCGCTGGCGACGGCACAATGCCCGCCTTCCTGGGACGCGAGAATGCGCGTGGCGTGCCGGCCAATGCATTGTGGTTGAGCAACGGGCTGATCCAGCTGTTCCTGCTGCTGGTGCTGTTCAATGCGGGCAGCTACACCGGCCTGGTGCTGCTGGCCGCATCGATGAGCCTGGTGCCCTACTTCCTGTCCACCGCGTTCGGCGTGCAACTGGCCTGGCGCGGGCAGTCCTACGCGGGTGAGCCACGCGTGCGCTGGCGCGATTTCGTGGTCGCGCTGCTGGCCAGCGCCTACGCGCTGTGGCTGGTGTATGCCGGCGGCCTGAACAACCTGCTGCTGTCGGTGCTGCTGTACGTGCCCGGCGTTGTTCTGTTTGCGCAGACCCGGCGCCAGCGCGGCGAGCCGGTTTTCACGCGCTGGGAGTGGACGCTGTTCGGCGCGATCCTGGCAGTAGCGATCGCCACGCAGGTAGCGTTCTGGAAGGGCCGGATCACGCTGTAGCGCCGAGCGCGTGCCCGGCTTGGAGGATGCAGCCGAGCATGGGCTCGCCGCCACAACACGGCAAAAAAAAACCTGCATCTCGCGATGCAGGTTTTGCAAGGTGGCGCCCGAAGTTGGACTCGAACCAACGACCCCCTGATTAACAGTCAAGTGCTCTAACCGGCTGAGCTATTCGGGCAGACGACTAGTATAACCACTCTTCACGCGCGATGGTAGGGGTGATTGGCAATCATTGCGGCAGCCCGATACAGCTGCTCGGCCACCACCAGACGCACCAGCATGTGCGGCAGCGTCAGCGGTCCGATCGACCACTTTTCGTCGGCCAGCGCGGAGACCTCTGGCGAATGCCCTTCCGGGCCACCGATCAGGAAGGCGAGGTCCCGGCCCTGCCCGCGCCAATGCTCCAGGCGCTGCGCCAGCTGCTCGGAACTCAACTGCCGCCCCGGCACGTCCAGTGCCACCACGTAAGCGTTCTTCGGCAGCGCGGCGATGACCCGCTTGCCTTCATCCTCGGTGGCACGGCGTGGATCGCGCCCCTTGCCGCGCAGGCCGGGTTCGATTTCCACCAGCTCGAACGGCAGCCAATGCGACAGCCGCTTCTGGTATTCGGCGAACCCCTGCGCGACCCAGCTGGGCGCGCGTTCACCGGTGGCGATCAGGCGGGCTTTCATCAACGGTCCTCCAAAACGTCGACGGCGCCATCGGCGCCGTCGAAGGGATGCGTCAACGTGCGGCTCAGGCCACTTCGTCGTCGCTGGACGGCGGCTGGTCGCCGACGGTCCACAGGCGCTCGAGCGCGTAGAACTCACGCACGCGCGGCAGCATCACGTGGACGATCACGTCGCCCAGATCGACCAGCACCCACTCCGCTTCGCGCTCGCCTTCAACACCCAGCGGCATCACGTCGATGTTCTTGGCGAAGCGCACGACTTCATCGGCAATCGACTTGACGTGGCGGGTCGAAGTGCCCGAAACGACGATCATGTAGTCGGCAACGCTGGACCGGCCGCGCACGTCGATCTCGACCAGGTCCTTGGCCTTCAGGTCTTCGGTGGCTTGGCGGACGCTGGCCAGCAGTTCCGGCACGGACGGCGGCGGGCTGGGCAGATCGACCTTGATGGTCTGGGGCTGGGTCTGGTTGCTCAAAATGGATCGACTCGATAAACGTGGGGCGATTATACGGGGATGGCGCAGCCGCGCCATTCACGCCGTGCCTGGGCGGTACAGCCCGTGTGCAGAGACATAGTCGGCTACGGCCGGTGGCAGCAGTGCGCGCCAGGGACCGCCAGCGGCAATCTGCGAGCGCACGGCGCTGGCCGATTCCTCGCGCAGTGGGTGGTGCAGGCGCAGGATGCGCCCGGCCGGGCTGGCGAACAGGGCCTGCTCATTGTCGGCCCAGCGCCCTTGCAGGGCGCGCCCCAGCTCGCCATCGATCGACGCCTGCAACGGACTGCCCGGTCGTTCGGCCACCACGAAGTGGGCCAGATCGAACAGGGCCTCCCATTCGTGCCAGCCGGACAGCCCCAGCAGGCTGTCGGCGCCCACCAGCCAGGCCAGCGGCCGGCTCGGGCCCAGCTCGCCACGCAGCTCGCGCAGGGTGTCGACGGTGTACGACGGGCGACCGGGGCAGCGGGTGGCACGATCCAGTTCGCGACGGTCCAGCAGCAGCCCCGGCTCGTCGCCGATGGCCAGCGACAACATCGTGCAGCGCTGCTCAGCGGTGGCACCGGGCACCGCGCGGTGCGGCGGATCGGCGGCCGGCAGCATGCGCACGGCGACCTGCAGTTCATCACGGGCCGCACGCGCGATCGCCAGGTGCCCGAGGTGCACTGGATCGAAGGTGCCCCCGTAGTAGATCCGCAGGCTCATCACTCAGGCCCGCGCCAGCAGGCGCACGGCACGCGGTTCGGCCACGGCCACCAGCAGGCGTTCCAGCGCCAGCCAGGCGTCGCCGTCAGCGCGCCCCTTGGCAATGCGGTCGACCAGCCCCGCCTCGGCCACGAAGCGCTCCCAGCGCTTGCCTTCCGGGTGCCGCTGCAGCGCGCGCTTGTAAGGCGCCTGCCGCGATTCCCAGATGCCACGCGATTTCATTTCAGCGGCCAGGTTGCCACCACGCGCCTGCACGCGGGCCAGGCCTGCGCCCGCCAGCAGTTCGCGGATCACGATCGGCATCAATGCGGCCACCGCCTCCCCTTCACCGCGCAGGCCGGCCAGCATGCGCAGCACCGCCGGCGGCTGGCCGGAGAACGTCGCCTCCACCAAGCGGAACACGTCGTAGCGGGCAGCGTCAGCCACCAGCGACTCCATCCGTTCCACATCCAACGGCTGGCCGTCGGCCAACAGCGCCAGCTTGTCGATTTCCTGGGCGGCGGCCAGCAGGTTGCCCTCCACCCGCTCGGCCAGGCGCTGCACGGCGGCCGGGTCGGCACGCAGGCCCTTGCCGCGCAGGCGGCGCTCGATCCAGTCCGGCAGTTCGTGCGGCTTGATCGCCCAGGCCACCGACAGCACGCCGATGCGGCTGACCGCCTCGGCCCACTTGCCCTGGTGGGCCTTGCTCCATTCATTGGCGGTGATCATCAACACCACGTCCGGCGCCGGGTTGGCGCAGAATTGGCTGATCACCTCGGCGCCCTCCTTGCCCGGCTTGCCGCTGGGCAGGCGCACCTCGACCAGGCGGCGGGTGCTGAACAGGCTGGGCGCATTGAAGCTGGCGTCAAGCTGGTTCCAGTCGAAATCACGCCCGTCGGCGTCGAACACTTCGCGTTCGCCGATGCCCGAGGCGCGCGCACGCGCGCGGATGGCATCTGCGGCCTCCAGCACGCGCAGTGTTTCCGGGCCTGCGATCAGGTATACCGGCGCCAACGCCGTGTCAGCGCCCTGGCTGGCCAGCTGCTCCGGACGCAGTTCCATCGTCGCTACCGCTCAGTGCTTGACGGCGGCGGCCGGCTCTGCCGGCACCGCGCCCTCGATCGGCTGGGCCTTCGGCGCGGACAGGCTGCCCCCCTTCTCGATCTCGGCGCGGACCACGCTGTCGATACGGCGGATGATCGAGGCGGACATTTCCCGGCGCAGCTCCGTGGCCAGGATTTCGCGTTCGGTGGTGGTGCCGGTGGCGTCGGTCGGCGGCGACACGTAGTCGCGCGACAGCTCGATCACCTGCTGCGGCACCAGTTCGCTGCCATCCTCGCGGCGGAAGATGAAGATCACCGCATAGCGCAGGCTGTACTCCTGCGCACGACCCTGCGAGTCGATGGCGATCGGGAGGTCACCCCAGCGCTCGGACAACACCTGCAGCTGGGTACTGGGTTCCTTGCTGTCCTCATCGGCCAGCCTGGCACCGGAGGCCAGCAGGCTGCGATTGAGCAGCTTGACCAGTTCACTGTACGGGGCGGTGGAGACCACCTTCACCGGGGCGGTGTCGGTCGGCAGCATCAGCTTGTTGCGCAGATGGAAGCCGCAGCCGGCGAGGCCGAGGACAAGAACGAGGGCAAGCAGGATTCGGGTCATGGAGACAGTCTGGCGGAGCCGGGCGATCACGGCAACACACAGCGTGCCCGAAGCCGCGTGAATGCAGGGCCATCAAGCATCCGGCCCTGCTTCTGGAAAGGCACCGGCCACCGCGCGGGTGGCCGGTGCGAGGTACATCAGGCGGCGACGATGTTCACGATCTTGCCCGGGACGATGATGATCTTGCGCACCGTCAGGCCTTCCATGAACCTGGCCGCGTTGGGCTCGGCCAGCGCCTGCGCCTCGACCTGCTCGCGCGCGGCATCGGCCGCCACCTCGATGGTGCCACGCAGCTTGCCGTTGACCTGCACCGCCAGGGTCAGCGCATCGCGTACCAGCGCACTGCTGTCGGCCTGCGGGAACGGCTGGTCTTCCAGCAGCGTCTCGCCATGGCCCAGCACCTGCCAGAGGGCGTGGCTGGCATGCGGCGTGATCGGGTTCAGCAGCAGCACGACGGCCTGCAGCGCTTCCTGGCGCACCGCGCGGCCCTGCTCGCTGTCGTCCTCGAACCTGGCCAGCGCGTTCATCAGCTCCATCACCGCTGCGATGGCGGTATTGAAGCTGTGGCGGCGGCCGTAGTCGTCACCGACCTTGCCGATGGTTTCATGGGTCTTGCGGCGCAGCGCCTTCTGGTTGGCATCCAGTGCTGCAACGTCCAGCGCCGGGGCGGCACCGTCGGCAGCATGCTTCTGCACCTGGGCCCACAGGCGGCGCAGGAAGCGCGCCATGCCGTCCACGCCGGCCTCGTTCCACTCCAGCGACTGCTCCGGCGGCGCGGCGAACATCGAGAACAGGCGCACGGTGTCGGCGCCGTACTTGCCGACCATCGCCTGCGGGTCCACGCCGTTGTTCTTCGACTTGGACATCTTCTCGGTGCCACCGACCACCACCGGCTGGCCGTCGGCGATCAGGGTGGCGCCGGTGATGCGGCCGCGCTCGTCACGCTGCACTTCCACATCGGCCGGGTTGATCCAGTCCTTCGAACCGTCCGGATTCGGGCGGTAGTAGGTCTCGGCGATCACCATGCCCTGGCACAGCAGGTTGCGCGCCGGTTCGTTGCTGTCCACCATCCGCGCGTCGCGCAGCAGCTTGTGGTAGAAGCGGAAATACATCAGGTGCAGGATCGCGTGCTCGATGCCACCGATGTACTGATCGACCGGCAGCCAGTAGTTGCCGCGCTTGTCGACGGCGTCACGGGCACCCGGCGAGGTGTAGCGGGCGTAGTACCAGCTCGACTCCATGAAGGTGTCGAAGGTGTCGGTCTCGCGCTCGGCGGCGCCACCGCATTCCGGGCAGGTGGTCTTGCGCCATTCCGGGTCGGTCTTGATCGGCGAACCGGTCCCGGAGAACGCCACGTCCTCCGGCAGTACCACCGGCAGCTGCTCCTCCGGCACCGGCACCGCACCGCACTTGGCGCAGTAGATCACCGGAATCGGGCAGCCCCAGTAGCGCTGGCGGCTCACGCCCCAGTCGCGCAGGCGGTAGTTGACGCGGCGCTGGCCCTGGGCCTTGCGCTCGAAACGTTCGGCCAGCGCTTCGAACGCGCCCTGGAAGTCCAAGCCGTCGAATTCGGCCGAGTTGACCAGTTCGAAGGCACGGCTCTTGTCGCTGTACCAGTCCTGCCAGCGGCTGCCGTCCCAGGTGCGCTCTTCCTCAGTGCGCGGATCCTTCAGCGCGATGACCTGCTTGATCGGCAGCCCGTACTTGTTGGCCACTTCATTGTCGCGCTGGTCATGGCCCGGCACCGCCATCACCGCGCCGGTGCCGTAGCCCATCAGCACGAAGTTGGCGACCCACACCGGCACCGGCTCGCCGGTGACAGGATGCAGCGCGCGCAGGCCGGTATCCATGCCGCGCTTTTCCTGGGTTTCCAGTTCAGCCTCGGATACACCGCCCTGCTTCAGGTCGGCCAGCATCGCGGCCAGTTCCGGGTTGTTCTTCGCTGCGTGCAGCGCCAGCGGGTGTTCGGCGGCGATCGACACGAAGGTCACGCCCATCACCGTGTCCGGGCGGGTGGTGAACACGCGCAGCGGATCCAGCACGCCACCATCGACGTCGCGCACGTCGAACTGGATTTCCAGGCCCTCCGAGCGGCCGATCCAGTTGCGTTGCATGGTCTTGACTGATTCCGGCCAGCCGTCCAGCTCGTCCAGGCCATCCAGCAGTTCCTGGGCGTAGTCGGTGATGCGCAGGAACCACTGCGGGATCTCACGCTTCTCCACCAGGGCCCCCGAGCGCCAGCCGCGGCCGTCGATGACCTGCTCGTTGGCCAGCACGGTCTGGTCGACCGGGTCCCAGTTCACCACCGCGTTGCGGCGATAGGCCAGGCCCTTGCGCATCAGGCGGGTGAACATGCGCTGCTCGTGGACGTAATAGTCCGGACGGCAGGTGGCGAACTCGCGCGACCAGTCGATGGCATAGCCCAGCGATTTCAGCTGGCTGCGCATGTGGTCGATGTTCTTGTAGGTCCACGCCGCCGGCGCGGTCTTGTTCTTGATCGCGGCGTTTTCCGCCGGCAGGCCGAACGCGTCCCAGCCCATCGGCTGCAGCACGTTGTGGCCAGTCATGCGCTTGTAGCGGCTGATCACGTCGCCAATCGTGTAATTGCGCACGTGGCCCATGTGCAGCGCACCGGACGGGTACGGAAGCATCGACAGGCAGTAGTACTTCGGCTTGTCCGAGGTCTCGTCGACCTCGAAGGCACGGGTGGCGTCCCAGTACTGCTGGGCGGCGGATTCAACCTGCTGCGGGTCGTAGGCGTTGGTTTCAGCGCTGGTCATGGAACACGCGGATGCGGCGGCAAAGCGGTACAGCGTACCGCAGTGCGGCAAACGTCTCCAATCCTGCCTGCCGGGGGTGGGCGCCGCGATGCCCCGGGAGCCGTCTCAGCGTTGGCGCGACAGCGGCAGTGCGGTGGCCAGCCAGGCCACCCAGCAGGCAAACGCCAGCCGTTGTGCCAGCGGCGCCGGCAGGACGCCCTGCAGGGCAAACGCGGCCACCGCAGCCAGCACGCCGCAGCCCAGAGCCAAGGCGCCCAGGGCGCGGCCATGCGCCTGACGCAGCTGTGTCGTGCCCAGCAACAGGGTCCCGGCGACGAAGCCCAGCACCCAGATCATCCAGGCACTGGCATGCAGCTGGCTGGCCGGCCCATGCAGATCGTCCACGTCCAGCGGCAGCAAGCCCATCGCGGCAAAGCCCAGGCCAGCCAGCAGCAGCATCTGGCTGCCGACCCTCGGTGCCCAGCCGGCAGTGGCGGGCAGGCTGCGGCGCAGGCGCTCAGCCACCACCGCGGCGAGCACGCCGGGCAGCACGAAGCCAAGCAGATTGAAGGCCAGCGCATGCGGTACACCCCGCGCACCCAGCAGCGCCACCGGGTGGCGGGCCTGTGCGTAGCCCTCCAGGCCGGCACCGAAGCCAGACACAGCCAGGACGAACACGACTGCAGCAAGCAGTCCCAACCAACGATCAAGCCGGACCATGGACATTGCGCGCAGTCACCCGGAAAAGAATGGATCAGCCCATTGTCGCGGCAGCGACGCGAGGCGCCAAGCACGGCGCATTTCAGATCAATTCGATATCCGCGTGTTTCTCCCACAGCGATGCTCGCGGCGTGGCAGTTCCGCCATGCAGGGAGTTCCCCATGATCCAACGCATCCTCGCCGCCGCACTCAGCCTGGGCCTGGCCACCGCCGCCCAGGCTGCCGAGTTCAGCTGCTACGCCAAGATCGGCCCGCCCAGTGCCGCCCAGAACAGCGGCACCCTGATGGGCGGTGTCAGCGCTGCCAGCCTGCAGGCAGCCGAGGCCGAGTACTACCGGCGCACCTCGACCACCAAGCCGGTCAGCGCTGGCAGGTGGGTGATCCACGAGCTGTACTGCGTGCCGCGCGCATAAGTCGGGCATGGCGGGCCTGCGGGCCCGCCAACCGCAACTCGAGGGCGTACTCCGTGATGGCAGGGTTGAGACGGACATCGATCGTCACCATAGAATCGGTCTCCAGATGCCAAGCGATGCTTTCCCCATGACCGAGACGACCTACGTATTCGACGCCACCACTGCGACCTTCGAGGCCGAAGTCCTGCAGAAGTCGCTGCAGACGCCGGTGCTGGTCGACTTCTGGGCCACCTGGTGCGGGCCGTGCAAGACCCTCGGCCCGATGCTGGAAAAGCTGGCTGCCGAGTACAACGGTGCGTTCGAGCTGGCCAAGGTCGATGTCGACAAGGAACAGCAGATCGCTGCGGCCTTCCAGATCCGCTCGGTGCCCACCGTGTTCCTGGTCAAGGGCGGCCAGCTGGTGGACGGCTTCCCGGGCGCCATTCCGGAAGGCCAGCTGCGTGAGTTCCTGGCCCAGCACGGCATCGTACCGGCCGATGTGGGCGATGCTGTCCCCGAAGATGACGCCCCGCTGGATCCGCAGGCGCAGGTCGATGTGCTGCGTGCGCAGATCGCCGCCGAGCCGGACAAGGATGAACTGAAGCTCGACCTGGCCCTGGCCCTGCTGCAGATCGGTGGCGTGGACGAGGCAGGCACCCTGATCGACGGCTTGCCCGCCAATCTGGCCACCGACGACCGCGCCGTGCGTGCCCGCGCCCGCCTGGCCTTCGCCGCCGCGCTGAAAGATGCCCCGGCCGCCGAGGTGCTGGAGGCACGCATCGCCGCTGACGGCAAGGACCTCAAGGCCCGCCACCTGCGCGGCGTGCAACTGCTGCTCGGCGGTCATGACGAGGCCGCGCTGGCCCAGTTCCTGGAAATGCTGCGGATCGACCGCGGATTCGAGGAAGGCCTGCCGCGCAAGGCGCTGATCGACGCCTTCAATGTGATCTCCGACGAGGACCTGGTCGGCCAGTACCGCCGCAGGATGGCGTCGCTGCTGTTCTGAACGGGAACCCGCTCCGTTCAGAATCCCTGCACTGAACGCGGGCAATAATGCCCGCGCTGGTGGCCATGCGGTCGCCACGATCCGTTCGGGGGGATGAGGTCGGGGCCATGGGGTCTTGCAGCTGCACCCCCGCATTGCCGGGATTGCAAACTGTGACCGTCGTCCGCTCTCTGTCGTTCGCCATGCATTTAACGGGCGCTCTGCTCTGCGCCCTCTTCCTGATGCCCGCCATTGCCGGCGCCCAGGACTGGAACTACCGGGTCCGGCCCGGCGATACCCTGTGGGACCTGGGCGGGCTCTACCTGAAGCCCACGGTACGCTGGCAGCAGCTGCAGCAGCACAACCGCATCGACAACCCCTACCAGTTGCCGCCGGGCCAGCTGCTGCGCTTCCCGATCAGCTGGCTGCGCACCGAGCCGGCGCCGGCCCGGGTGCTGTCCGTGCGCGGCAAGGTCGCGCTGGCAGGCGCCGATGGCACGGCGACCCGCGCGCTCCAGGCCGGCGAACAGCTGCATATCGGTGACACCGTGGAGACCGAAGGCGATTCCAGCATCACCCTGGAATTCGCCGATGCCTCGCGCCTGCAGCTGCGCGAGTACTCGCGCCTGCGCCTGGACCAGCTGAGCCGTTACGGCCACACCGGCATGGTCGACACCCGACTGCGCCTG
Organism: Stenotrophomonas maltophilia group sp. RNC7; assembly: GCF_030910085.1. Lineage (NCBI taxonomy): Bacteria > Pseudomonadati > Pseudomonadota > Gammaproteobacteria > Lysobacterales > Lysobacteraceae > Stenotrophomonas > Stenotrophomonas maltophilia group sp. RNC7. The sequence continues at coordinate 28,040 of NZ_JAVFVN010000711.1, forward strand.
CAGCAGGGGCGAGCCAGCAACCGGGTGACGCCGGCGCGCGGCCCCGCCTCGCGTTACATCATCGATGCGCCCACCGCGACCAGCAGCGTGCGCGGCACGGTGTTCCGGGTCAGCGCCGGGGATAACGGGCACGTCGGTGCCACCGAGGTCCTGCAGGGCAAGGTGCAGGTCGGCAACTCCCATGGCCAGCGCCTGGTCCGGCCGGGCCAGGCGACCCGCAGCAGCAGTGCCGATGCGGCGCCCGCTGCGGTCTCCGCACTGCTGCCGGCGCCGGCGCTGCGCAATGACGCGCTGCGCCTGGCGCCGCTGCCGACCGTGCTTGCCTGGGAACCGGTCAATGGCGCCGATCATTACCGGGTGGAAGTGGTGCAGGCGGCAACGCCGGAGATCCTGCTGTTCGCCGCCACCACCGCCGACACCCGGCTGGCGATCGGCGATCTGCCGCCTGGCCAACTGCGCATCCTGTTGCGCGCGGTCGACGCCCAGGGGGTCGAAGGCCTGGATGCCAGCGCCGATTTCGAACTCGGTGACCAGCCACCGCCGCCGCTGACCGTATCGCCGCTGCATGGGCAGACGATCAACAGCGACCGCCCGCGTTTCCGCTGGAGCCAGGCCCCCGGTGCGCGCAGCAGCGTCCTGCAGATCGCCACCGAACCCAGCTTCCTGCAGCCCCTGCAGGAGCAGGCCACCCATGCGACCGACCTGCGCCTGGCGCAACCGCTGCCGCCCGGCCAGTACTACTGGCGCGTGGCCTCGCGCGATGGCGAAGGCCGACAGGGCCGCTATGGCCAGGCGTTGCCGCTGCAGCTGAGCAATGAACCGGTGGACCCGGCCCTGCAACCACCCGAGGCCGCACACGGCGAGCTGACGCTGCGCTGGCAGGCCGGCAGCGAGGGCCAGCGCTACCGGGTGCAGGTGGATCGCCACGGCGACTTCAAGGCACCGCTGGTCGACGAAACCGTGGACCAGCCGCAGGTGAGCTTCAAGCGCCCGTGGAGCGGCACCCTGCATGTACGCGTGCAGTACATCGACGATGACGGCCACGCCAGCGCGTTCTCGCCTGCCCAGCAGGTCCCGCTGCCGTGCCGCCTGTGCTACGGCGCGGGTGGCGGTGCCCTGCTGCTCTGGTTGTTGTTGTGAGGCGCTCGCCGCTGCCATGGTCGAAGCGGATCCTGCTGGCCCTGCTGGCCGGCGTGCTGACCATCGTGGCCAGCCAGGGACAGTGGCTGTGGCGGCAGGACGAGGCGGCCTATGACGCGTTGGTCGGCAACTGGGATTACCGCCCCGATCCCAGCGTGCTGATCGTCGCCATCGACGAAGGCAGCCTGCAGCGCATCGGCCAGTGGCCCTGGCCCCGCTCGGTGCATGCACGCCTGCTTGACCGCCTGACCGATGCCGGCGCCGAACGCGTCGCGCTGGACCTGATGCTGTCCGAACCGGATCGCCGTGACAGCCGACAGGATGATCAACTGGCGGCCGCCATCCGACGCAACGGCCGGGTGGTGCTGCCGGTGCTGGCCGCACCGGCGGCCGGCGACCGCATGGCCGAGGAAATGCTGCCGATCCCACAGATCGCTGCCAGTGCCGCCGCCATCGGCCACACCGATGTCGAAGTGGATGGCGACGGCGTCGCCCGTGGCGTCTATCTGCACGCAGGTATCGGCCAGCCGCACTGGCCGGCACTGGGCCTGGCACTGGCCGACCTGCCTGCCGGTGCCGTACGCGGCCTGCCCGATCCCGACCCGGAACTGGGCTCGCCCTATCAATGGCGTCGCGACGATTACGTTCGCGTGCGCTACGCCGGCCCCCCCGAGCGGCTGCCGCAGGTGTCCTATGCGGACGTTCTCGATGGCCACGTGGACATGGCGATGCTGCATGGCCGCCGCATCGTAGTTGGCATGACGGCCAGCGGCATCGCGCCCCGCCTGCTGACCCCGACCACCCGCGAGTTCTGGATGAGCGGCAGCGAGTACCAGGCCAACATCACCTCGATGCTGCTGCAGCACAGGCAGATCGATGTTCTACCGCATGCCTGGCAGCACGCCATCAGCGGTGTGCTGGTGGCGCTGTGCGTGATCCTGCTCGGCCTGCGCCTGCCCTGGCTGGTCGCGCTGTGTTCGTTGCCGATGCCTGCCCTGCTGAGCTGGCTGCTGCTGCGCACGAGTGACCTGTGGTGGGCGCCGGCCAGCGCGATGCTGGGCGTGACGCTGGCACTGCTGGTCTGGGCGGTGTGGCGGATCTCGGCCTGGCACCGCCAGGCCAACCGCGACGCCCTTACCGGCCTGGGCAACCGCCTCCGCTTCGAGCAGTCGCTGCAGCAGGAATGCGATGCAGCGCGGCGCAGCGGCAAGCCATTGAGCCTGGCGTTGATCGACGTCGACCACTTCAAGCGCCATAACGATCGCCACGGGCACCAGGTCGGCGACCGCGTGCTGCGTGATGTCGCCCGCCTGATCGGCGCCCATGCGCGCCGCCCGCGCGACATGGCGGCACGCTACGGTGGCGACGAATTCGCGCTGGTGCTGCCGGATACACCGGCCGAGGGCGCACGCCAGGTGATTGAGGACCTGATTGCCTGCGTGCGCGCATTGCCGGCGCCGGGCGATGGCAGCGACGATACCGTCACGCTCACCATCGGCGTATTCACCCGCGTGCCCGACGGCGAACTGCAGCCCCACCATTTCGTGGAAGGCGCCGACACCGCCCTTTATCAGGCCAAGGCCAACGGCCGCGACGGGTACATGATCGACGGCCCATGAGGCAGGACATGCACGCCGCCGTTGAACACACGCCCGGGGTGCAACATACGCATGCGAATGGTTAGACTGGGCGCCTCGCCTCGCGCCCCCGGACCCGCATGAACGCCCGCCTGTTCCGCTTCGGCATCAACCTGTGGCCGCCGTTCCTGTTCACCGGCATCCATGTCACCCGCATCACGCCCGATTACCGGCAGATCGACGTCGAGCTGCGGCTGCGGCCGTGGAACCGCAACTACGTCGGCACGCATTTCGGCGGCAGCCTGTTCGCGATGACCGACCCGTTCTGGATGCTGGGCCTGCTGCACATCCTCGGCCGTGACTACTACGTGTGGGACCGGGCCGGTGCGATCGATTTCCTCAAGCCTGGCCGGGGCACGGTGCGCACCTCGTTCCGCATCGACGATGCGCTGCTGGCCGAACTGCGTGCCGAAGCAGCGGGCGGCGAGAAGGTGCTGCGCTGGTTCAGCAACGACGTCGTCGACGAAAGCGGCGAGGTGGTCGCCCAGGTGCGCAAGCAGGTCTATCTGCGGTTGAAGCCACACGCGCGCTGATCCGGCGCGGGCGCTGTCCTCTGCTGCCCTGCCAGGGAGGCTCCGATGCGCCCGTATGCGCGTGTGCACCTGCGGTGCGACGCGGAGCGAAGGCGGCCGCGAGGATGACGAGGACAGCGCGCACTGGCCGCCGCTGCTCAGTCGCGCGCGGCGGCGGCCGGGGCGTCCCCCGCCACCATCGGTACCGACAACCATGGGCTCTCGTCGGTGCTGCGCGGCGCTGAGCGCCGCGCTACCTGCAGCCGGCGGCCATCGGCCGACAACTGCGGTGTGCGCACCTGCGAGCGGAACTGGGCAGGCAAGCGCTTCAGCGCATCCACAGGGTCCTCGGCCTGCTGTCGCAGCCAGCGTTGCGCACCGATCAGCCGCACCATCGCGGCAGCATCCTGGGGCCGTGACGAATAGGCCGGATAGGCCGGGCCCGCGATATCGGCCAGCACGCACCCCATGACGTTCGACAGGCAGCCGAAGTCATGCTGCGGCGGTGCCGGCACCGGCAGCGGGCGATCCGCCTCCAGCGCGGTCATCGCCGCCGCGCCACAGGCCCAGCCCAGGTTGCCCGCCACACGCGCCAGGGTGCTGCGGCGATCGAGGACCAGCACACCACCGAACTCCTGCGCCGAGGTTTCGATCGCAGCCCTGCTCATCGCATACTCGCCCTGCATCGCACGGCACAGGCTCTGTTCGGCGGCCCGCATCGGCTTCATCGCCTGCTCGCATTCCGCTGGCAGCGGCTGGTCGGCCGGCAGTTCGACCAGCATGTCGGCCAGCAACTGGGCATTGGCCTGCACCAGGCTGGCACCGATGATGCTCTCCACCAGGTAGCTGCCGCCCGTCACCAGCCGGCGGCCCAGCTGAAGCCCGCGGCAACTGCCACGCAGCGCACCGTCGATATCACCCTGCACATAGGCCAGCGCGCGTGCGCTGGTGGCATCGATCACCAAACCATAGGTCGGCATCGGCACCAGGATGCCTTCCCCTTTGGGCCGGAACGGCGACACGAAGTGATCCGCATCGGCCAGCTGGTCCAGGCGCGCATGCAGCTGCTGGTGGCCAGCGTGGGCATCGACGAAGCGCTGCGGGTCCGCGCGCACCTGGGCGAGGCAGTCACTGGCGGTCGGTCCGCAGCTGGCCGAAGGCCGTGATTGCAGCTCGACGTGGTCCTCTGCCAGCTGCGGACGGGCGCCGCCCTTGCCGCGCGGATCCGCCTCCCAGCGCTGTACGTCCCGGGCCAGCGCCTGATCGCGCTGGCCCGGGTCGAGATCGTCGAACGCGAGTGTCCACAGCAGCGCAAAGCCGTTGCGGCCATCAGCGGGCAGGCGGGCCTGCAACCGCTGCTGGGCCTGCAGCCGTGATTCCGGCACCGGCCACATGCGCGAGGCACACCACACCACGATGGCCAGCACCAGCAGTCCTGCCAGGGCCCAGCCCAGTCCGCGCAGAATCTTCAACACAGCTTCCCTTCCATGCATCGCTGCCGCAGTCGATCCCCCAGCGTAATCGACCGGCTGTGGCCGCTACAATGCGCGGATGTCGCTCGAAGCCCCCGCCCTGGTCCCCCGCCCCTCCCTGCAGCGCCTGTTCCTGACCGGCCTGCTGACCCTGCTGCCGATCTGGCTGACCTGGGTCGTGGTCAAGTTCGTGTTCGTGCTGCTGTCGGGCATTTCCAGCCCATTGGTGGTGCCGCTTTCCGAGCAGATCGCGACAAGCTTCCCGCATTACCTCGGCTGGGTCCGTGCCGAGTGGATCCAGAACACCATCGCCCTGATGGCCACCCTGCTGGTGATCCTGGCGGTGGGCGTGGCCAGCCGCCGCGTGCTCGGCCAGCGCCTGCTGCGCTGGGTCGGCGCGGTGATCAAGCGCATTCCGCTGGCCAGCATCATCTACGACAGCGCCAAGAAGCTGCTGGACATGCTGCAGACCGAGCCGGGCAGCACCCAGCGCGTGGTGCTGATCGATTTCCCGCACCGCGACATGAAGTCGGTCGGGCTGGTCACCCGCGTGATCAAGGAACACGGCACCGACCGTGAACTGGCCGCGGTGTACGTGCCAACCACGCCGAACCCGACCTCGGGTTACCTGGAGATCGTGCCGGTGGAGCTGCTGACCCCGACCGACTGGACCGTCGACCAGGCCATGAGCTTCATCATTTCCGGCGGTGCCGTCGCACCGTCCAGCGTTCCGTTCACGCGCGCAGGCGAACGCAGCGAATGACCACCGTGGCGCCGATCGAGCGCCCGCTGCAGGACCGCGCGGTCCTGCTGTTCATCGTGCTGGCCGCGTTCTTCTGCGGCAACGCCGTGCTGGCCGAACTGATCGGGGTGAAGATCTTCGCGCTGGAAGACACCCTCGGCATCGATCCGCTGAACTGGAACCTGTTTGGCCAGACCGGTTCGCTCAGCTTCACCGCCGGTACCCTGCTGTGGCCGGTGGTGTTCATCATGACCGACACGATCAACGAGTTTTTCGGCAAGCGCGGCGTGCGCTTCATCTCGTGGTTGGCCGTGGTGCTGATCGCCTATGGCTTCCTGTTCGCCTTCGCAGCGATCTCGCTGGCGCCGGCCAGCTGGTGGGTCACCTCGATGGACGGCCACGGCGTGCCGGACTACCAGGCGGCATTCGCAGCGGTGTTCGGCCAGGGCATGTGGACCATCGCCGGTTCGCTGGTGGCCTTCCTGCTCGGCCAGCTGATCGACGTGGCCGTGTTCCACCGCATCCGCCAGGCCACCGGCGAGCGCCACGTGTGGCTGCGTGCGACCGGATCCACCGCGATCTCCCAGGTGGTGGACAGCTTCGTAGTGATCTGGATCGCCTTCGTGCTCGGCCCGCAGCACTGGCCGACCTCACTGTTCCTGGCCGTCAGCAGCGTCAACTACATCTACAAGATGGGCTTTGCGGTTGCCTTGATTCCACTGCTGTACCTGATGCGGCGTGCGATCACCCGCTACCTGGGCGCAGACAGGGCCGCCGCGCTGCGCGCCGCGGCCGCGGCTGACTGAAGCCCCAGCGACGGCAAGCTGACTGCGCCTTCACGCTGGCCGTACGCGGCCGGATCGTGCAAGCTCCACGGTCTGTGTTCCACGGAAGCTCCTGATGCCGCATCGCACCCGCGCCCTGGCCGCCGCCATTGCCGCGTTGTTCCTGTTCAGTGCCGTACCGTCGGCCGAAGCAGCGAAGAAAAAGGCCAGCCGCCCTGCCGCCGCGCAGACCCGCCAGGCTGCCAAGCCCAAGGCCAGGCCCGCCCGCGCCACCGCGCCGGCGCGTGGCAGCTCGGCGCGCCGCGCCGCGCCGCGCCCGGTCGCCCCGGCCCGAGCCGTACCCAAGCAGGTGCAGCTGGAGCGCCTGTACGACGAGTACTGGGATGCCTCGATGCGGTTGAACCCGCTGCAGGCCACCTTCCAGGGCGAGGCCCGCTACAACGACCAGCTGCCCAACATCCTGTCCGCCGCCTGGCGCCAGCAGTCGCACGACTTCACCACGCAATGGCTGGGCAAGGTCGAGAAGCTCGGCAGTGACGGCCTGCAGGGCCAGGACCTGCTCAGCTACGAGATCTTCGTGCGCGACGCGCGCGCATCACTGGCCGCCGAGCGCTACCCGAGCTGGATGATGCCGATCAGCCAGTACTACAACATCGGCAGCATCATGGCGATCCTCGGCTCCGGTGCGGGCGCGCAGCCATTCAACACCGTGCAGGACTACGACACCTGGTCACGCCGTTCGCTGGGCATTCCCGAGCTGTTCGACCAGGCCATCGACAACATGCGCCAGGGCATGAAGGCCGGCGTGGTGCAACCACGCGACCTGATGGAAAAAGTGCTGCCGCAGCTGGACGCGGTGATCAAGCCGACCGCCGAGGAAAGCATTTTCTGGTCGCCGATCCGCACCATGCCGAACACCATCCCGGCTGAGGACAAGGCGCGCATCAGCGCCGAATACAAGCGCATGATCGAGCTGCGCATCATGCCGGCCTACCGCGCCCTGCGCGGCTTCATCGCCACCGAATACCTGCCGGCCACACGCACCAGCAGCGGCCTGGGCGCATTGCCCGATGGCCAGGCCTGGTACGCCAACCTGATCGTGCAGACCACCGCCAGCGACCAGACCGCCGCACAACTGCATGCGCTGGGCGAACAGCGCGTGCAGGAACTGCAGGCGCAGATCGCCACGGTGATGAAGGACGCCAAGCTGCGCGGCTCTCCGACCAAGCTGCTGCGCAGCATGCGCAACGACCGCCAGTTCCAGTACGGCGACGCCAACGCGCTGATCAACCGCTACCGCCAGGTGCAGCAGCAGGTCAGCGCACGCCTGCCGCAGGTGCTGGATACCTTGCCGCAGGCACCGCTGGAGGTCCGTGCAGTGGAACCGGAACGCGCACTGACCGCCGCCGCTGCCGCCTATCAGCCGTCGGCGGCCGGTCAACCGGGCGTGCTGTACATCAACACCCGCGACCTGCCCAGCCGCAAGCGCTGGAACGTGCCGGTGCAGTACCTGCATGAAGCGATCCCGGGCCACCACGTGCAGCTGGGCCTGCAGCAGGAGCTGGCCAAGCTGCCACGCTTCCGCCGCCTCGGTGGCGATCTCGCCTTTGTCGAAGGCTGGGGCCTGTACGCCGAAACGCTGGGCGAGGACCTGGGCATCTACACCGATCCCTACGACCGCATCGGCTACCTGTACTCGCGCCTGCTGCGCGCCGCCCGCGTGGTGGCCGACACCGGCGTCAATGCACAGGGCTGGAGCAAGCAGCAGGCTGTCACCTACCTGCAGAAGACCGTGGACATGAGCAGCGACGATGCCAACGCCGAAGTCGAGCGGATCATGGCCCAGCCCGGCCAGGCGCTGTCGAACGTCGCCGGCCTGACCACCATCGTTGCCCTGCGCGACAAGGCCAAGGCGCGCCAGGGCGCCGCCTTCGACCTGCGCCGCTTCCACGCCGAACTGCTGAAGGACGGCTCGATGCCGCTGGACGTGCTTGACCGCAAGATGGAACGCTGGATGGTTCAGCCGGCCAACACTACGCCCACGCCTTCACCTTGACCCCTCCGGAGCCACCATGCGCCCTGCCGTCGCCCTGTTCGCCGTCGTGCTGGGCCTGCTGCCCTCAACGGGTATCGCCGCACCGGTGCTGACGCCACCGGATGCGGGCATCGACGGGCTGATGCAGGCCTACGACGGCCAGGTACCCGGTGCTGCAGTCCTGGTGCTGCACGACGGGCAAGCAGTGTTCCGCCGCGGCTACGGCCTGGCGGTGGTGGAGGACGGCACCGCGGTCACCCCGGCCAGCAACTTCCGGCTGGCCTCGGTCAGCAAGCAGTTCACCGCTGCGGCGGTGCTGCTGCTGGTGGAGGATGGCCGGCTTGGGCTGGATCAACCTGCCCGGCAGTGGCTGCCCGAACTGCCACCGGCTGCGGCGGCCATCACGATCCGCCAGCTGCTCTCGCACACCGGCGGCCTGCTCGACTACGAAGACCTGATGGGTCCGGCTGACACTCGGCAGGTGCATGACGCCGACGTGCTGGCCCTGTTGTCGCGCCAGGACCGGCTGAACTTCGCGCCGGGCACGCAGTACCGCTACAGCAACAGCGGCTATGCGCTGCTGGCACTGATCGTCGGCCGCGCATCCGGCCAGGATTTCGCAGCCTTCCTGCAGCAGCGCCTCTTCCGTCCACTGGGCATGGTCCACACCGTGGCCCATCAGGACGGCATCGATACCATCGCCGCACGCGCCTATGGCTACAGCTGGATCGATGGCCGCTGGCAGCGCACCGACCAGAGCGCCACCAGTGCCGTGCTCGGCGATGGCGGGATCTACTCTTCGCTGGACGACCTCGCCCGCTGGGATGCGGCGCTGTACGACGACCGCCTGCTGTCGAAGGCCTCGCGCCGCGCGATGTTCAGCCCGGCCACATCGACATCCGAACCGGATGTGCCGCACTACGGCTTCGGCTGGCGCCTGAACGGCCCGGTGCAATGGCACAGTGGCGAAAGCATCGGCTTCCGCAATGTGATCGTGCGACACCCGGAAAAGCACCTGACCGTGATCGTGCTGACCAACCGCAACGCGCCCGAACCCTATCCGCTGGCACTGAAGATCGCCCAGCGCTGGCTGGACACCCTGCAATGAACACTGGTTCCGACGCCCTGCTGGGCATCCACCACGCGGCACTGATCTGCAGCGATTATGCGTGTTCAAAAGACTTCTACGTGCGCATCCTCGGCCTGCGCGTACTGGCCGAGAACCACCGCGCTGCGCGCGATTCCTGGAAACTGGACCTGGCCCTGCCCGACGGCGGACAGCTGGAACTGTTCTCGTTCCCCTCGCCACCGCCCCGCCCCAGCCGCCCGGAGGCGCAGGGCCTGCGCCACCTCGCGTTCCGGGTGGCCACGCTGGAGCCGTTCATCGAACGCCTGGCAAGCCACGGCGTGGACTGCGAACCGATCCGCGTGGACGAATACACCGGCCGCCGCTTCACCTTCTTCGCTGACCCTGACGGCCTGCCGCTGGAGCTGTACGAAGTCGGTTGAGGCCCATTGCCGCCACCGGACGCCTCATCCACGCATGGCGTGGATCTACCGTGTCGACCAAGGTCGACACCTACCAACAGCACACGGAACCTGTCGAAGGCGGGGCGGGTCCGTTTGCGGGGGCGTGAGCCGCATGGGCCCGAGGCATGCCTCGGGCGGGTTGGGCAGGACGCCCAACCCCGGTCTTGCCGCGTGCGCAGGATTGCGCACACGAGCAAGCGGCGACCGAGCTTACATGGGTGAGGGCGCTTTGCTTGCGAAGC
>NZ_JAVFVN010000009.1:0-884 GCF_030910085.1 Stenotrophomonas maltophilia group sp. RNC7
GCCCCGGCGGAAACGGAGGAAGGGGAAATTTCAGAACGTCAGTTGCTTGAACTCGCGGGTGGCGGCGGTCAGCGCCTGCTCGGTGGGCAGGCGCTCCATCGAGCTGGCGCCGTAGAAACCGTGGCAATGCTGGCAATGGCGCAGGATGTGGGCGGCGTCCTCGGGCGTGGCGATGGGGCCGCCGTGGCACAGCACGATCACGTCGGGACGCACGGCCAGGGCGGCCGCCGCGATGCGGTCGATGGCGGCGACGCAGTCATCCAGCGTCAGCGCGGTCTCGGCGCCGATCGAACCGCCGGTGGTCAGGCCCATATGCGCCACGATGATGTCGGCGCCGGCCTGCGTCATCGCCACGGCGTCGTCCTCGTTGAACACGTAGGGCGTGGTCAGCATGCCCTTTTCGTGCGCCAGGCGGATCATGTCCACCTCCAGCGCATAGCCCATGCCGGTCTCTTCCAGGTTGGCGCGGAAGGTGCCGTCGATCAGGCCCACGGTGGGGAAGTTCTGCACGCCAGCGAAGCCCTGGCGCTTGAGGTCGTCCAGGAACACGTCGAAGTCGCAGAACGGATCGGTGCCGTTGACGCCGGCCAGCACCGGCGTGCGCTTGACCACCGGCAGCACTTCGCGGCCCATGTCGACCACGATCTCATTGGCGTTGCCGTAGGCCAGCAGGCCGGCCAGCGAGCCGCGCCCGGCCATGCGATAGCGGCCCGAGTTGTAGATCACGATCAGGTCGATGCCGCCCGCTTCCTCGCACTTGGCGGACAGTCCGGTCCCGGCGCCGCCGCCCACGATGGGGGTGCGGTCGCGCACCATGGCGCGGAACTTGTCCAGCAGTTGGTTACGGTCAAAGCGCGGCATGGCGGCAATCCTCAATGTTTGGC
>NZ_JAVFVN010000105.1:0-36639 GCF_030910085.1 Stenotrophomonas maltophilia group sp. RNC7
TGGTTGCGGCTGCCAAGCCTACTGGGACGTAGTGGCGGCGTCCCCGCACTCCGACACCGCCCCGCCAAAGCACGGAATGCCAGCTTTTGCTGTTGCCGTTGTCGTTGCCTTGGCTTGAAGCATCTGCAGGTGCAGGGCGCAGCCCTGCCGAAAAAACACACATAAAAAAACAGCAGGCCGAGGCCTGCTGTTTCGGTGTAATGGTGCGCCCGGAGAGATTCGAACTCCCGACCGCCTGGTTCGTAGCCAGGTACTCTATCCAACTGAGCTACGGGCGCCAATTACATAAACTTGTTGTGCCGACTGTGTATGGTGCGCCCGGAGAGATTCGAACTCCCGACCGCCTGGTTCGTAGCCAGGTACTCTATCCAACTGAGCTACGGGCGCGCGGTACACAATCAAATTTTAAAACATTTCCAGCGGAGGATGCTGAAAACCTGTCGAGTGGTGCGCCCGGAGAGATTCGAACTCCCGACCGCCTGGTTCGTAGCCAGGTACTCTATCCAACTGAGCTACGGGCGCCCTGCGACAGGAGCGGAATTATGCGGATGTCGGCGCACACCGTCAACAGTTTTGTGAAAATTTTCATCCAACTGAATGAAAAAGCTGTTCGCCACGGCATCCGGTGCCTTCAGCCAGGCGAAATGATCGGCGCGCGTGCCCAGTTCCTGCGCGGACAGCACGCGCAGCTTCGCGTCCACATTCGGCAGCTTTGCCAGCAACGCCTGCATCGATCCGGTCGGAGCCAACCAGTCGTGTTCCATCAGTACGGCCTGTGCGCTGCCGTGCACGCGCGTCATCTGTGCGTCGAGGTCTTCACCCATGCCCGCGGCAGCGTAGTGGTTGTTCAGGCCGACGCGCGCCCAGTCGGCGATCAGTCCGCGTGCTTCGGTGCCACCGAAGCCGAGACGACGGCCATGCAGCACGCCCTGGCGCTGCGCGATCCACGGCAGGAAGCGGTAGACCAGTGGCAGCAGCCAGCCGCGCGGTGGCGGGAATCCACGCCAGAACGGTGAGCCGCTGGCCGCCAACCACAAGTGATGGAAGTGCAGAGGGTTGCGGCCGGCGTGCACGCAGGCCAGCTGCCCGCCCAGGCTGTGGCCACCGATGATCCAGGGCAGGGGGCCTGCTTCCTCGTCTGCGGCCGCCATGACCGCTTGGCTGGCCGGCAGATCCTGCTCGAGTACCTCGCGATAGCCCCAGTCCTGCGCGCGCGACGGGCGTAGTGAGCTGCTGCCGTTGCCGCGCCACTCATGCAGGTAGACCGCCACGCCCTTCGCTGCCAGCGCCTGTGCCAGCGGCAGGTAGTGGCGCGCGGCCACACCCAGCGCTGGCAGCCACAACAAGCGGGCGATGGGCTGTGCGGGCATGCAGGCCATCACTTCGTAGCGATGCCCGTCGTTGCACTGCACTGGAAGGAGGGCCGGCGTCAGGTTCATGCGTGCGGTGCCGCGCCGAAGTGGTCGAGCACCAGTACCTCGCTGCGGCCGGGGGCATAGCCCTGCTGCAGGCCGCGCGCAACGTAGTCGATGCCGGCTTCGCAGGCGTTGGCCAGGCTCAGGCCGTTGCACAGCTGCGCGGCGATGGCCGAGGCCAGCGTGCAGCCAGTGCCGTGCGCATCCAGCGGCAGGCGGGCGTGGATGAATTCTTCGCTGCTGACGCCGTCGAAGTAGCGGTCGATTACGCGGTTGCCTTCCTGCAGGTGGCCACCTTTCAGCAGCACCGCACCGGCACCCAGGTCGAGCAGGGCGGAGGCCACCTGTTCGGCGTCATCGCCGTTCCCGATCTTCCGTCCGGCCAGCAGCTCCGCTTCCGGCGTGTTCGGGGTGATCAGCGTGGCCAGCGGGATCAGCCGCTCACGCATTGCCTGCAGAGCGTTGTCTTCCAGCAGGCGCGCGCCGCTGGTGGCGACCATCACTGGGTCCAGCACCACGTGTGGTGGGCGATGGCGCTCCAACGCATCTGCGACGGCATTGATCACTTCGGTGTTGGCCAGCATGCCGAGCTTCACCGCATGGATGTCGAAGTCATCGAAGCAGGCATCCAGTTGTGCACGCAGGAAATCGATCGGCGGCACATGCACGGCGATGACGCCACGGGTGTTCTGTGCGGTCAGTGCGGCGATCGCGGAGAGTCCGTGCACGCGATGTGCTGCAAAGGCCTTCAGGTCGGCCTGGATGCCTGCGCCACCGCCGGAGTCGGAGCCGGCGATGGTGAGGGCGGATACGGGAGTGGTCGGGCTCATCAGGCGATTGTGCCGTGGTCACCGCAAAGGCGGTAGCGTCACTGCCGGTAGATGGGGTCAGATCCCTTTTCCGCAGGAAAAGGGATCTGACCCCCGCAGCGCGGCCCTCAATGCCGCCAACGCGCCCACTGCTGGTACATCACATAGCCCAGGCCGGTCAGGCCGGTGAGCAGGGCGGGAGCAAGCAGGGCGTCGTACTGCCAGCGCGTGAACAGCCAAGCGCCGATCACGCCGCCGGCGAGGAAGCCACTGATGATCAGGCCGCTGAGGGTCAGTCGTCGTACCTGCAACGGCAGCCCGCGCAGCAGGTGGCCCAGGCCGATGCCGAGATCGGTGAACATGCCGCTGAGATGGGTGGTGCGCACCACCGCGCCGCTGAAGGTCGTAGCCATTGCATTCTGCAGGCCGCAGGCCATGGCGGCCGCCAGTGCGCCCCAGATCTGGTGCTCTTCAAACAGCGGAATGGCCACCAGCAAAAGAGCCGATTCCAGCGCCAGTGCCACGCCGTAGCGCCGGCCCAGCTGCAGGGTGCTGTCCTGGATCAGCAGGCCGCTGAGCATCGCGCCCAGCGAGAACGCGATCAGCAGGCCCCACAGGTGGCCGACCGCGCGCCAGTCGCCCTGGGCCAATGCCATGCCGAGCTGGCTGGTGCTGCCGGTCATGTGGCTGACCGCCTGATGCTCGAACCCGAGGAAGCCGACCACGTTGACCATGCCGGCCACGCACGAGAGTGCGACCGCGCCGATCCAGACCCAGGTGGGCAGGCGTATTCCCATCGGCGAGGCCCCTCAGGGCCCGCCGAAGCCGCCGTTGAACTGCAGCTCGCTGAAGGTGTTGCTGGCCGGGTCGAACACGGCGCCCCAGAACTGTGCGCCGCCATCGCAGACGCGGATCGCTTCGCGGGCCGGATTGATGCCGCTGTCGTCGGGCAGGTGGAAGGCGTTGATGTAGATCAGCCGCTTGCCGGCGCTTTCGATGCCGACGTACTGGCGGTCGAAGCCCAGCACCTTCGGGACCTGCGCTTCCAGCGACGACAGCTTCGCCTCCAGCTGGTCGACCTGCTGCCGGCTGGGCGCCCAGTAGCCCGACACCCGCCCGGCCTCGCGGCCGGGGCTGGGGCGCGAGCAGGTGTCGAGCACCTGCGCGGCGATGATCGGGCGGGTGACCACCCAGGACTGGCCGGTGCGCTCGGCGGTGGGCACGCTGGCCGGGCCGCGCGTGGTCGTACAGGCACCGAGCACGGCGGCGAGGGTGATCGCAGCCGTGGGCAACAACAGGCGCGTGCAGCGGTTCACAACACCTCCGAAGCGTAATCGGCCAGGCGCGAACGCTCGCCACGGCGCAGGGTGATGTGCGCACTATGCGGCCAGTTCTTGAAGCGGTCCACCGCGTAGGTCAGGCCCGAAGTGGTCTCGGTCAGGTACGGGGTGTCGATCTGCTCGACGTTGCCCAGGCAGACGATCTTGGTGCCGGGGCCGGCGCGGGTGATCAGCGTCTTCATCTGCTTGGGGGTGAGGTTCTGCGCCTCGTCCAGGATCAGGTAGCGCGACAGGAAGGTGCGGCCGCGCATGAAGTTCATCGAGCGGATCTTGATGCGGCTGGCCAGCAGGTCGTTGGTGGCCTGGCGGCCCCATGTGCCGCCTTCCTGGTTGTGCGTGAGCACTTCCAGGTTGTCGGTCAACGCGCCCATCCACGGCGTCATCTTCTCTTCCTCGGTACCGGGCAGGAAGCCGATGTCTTCGCCGACGCTGACCGTGGCGCGGGTCATGATGATCTCGCGGTAGCGCTGCTGGTCCATTGTCTGCGCCAGGCCGGCGGCCAGTGCCAGCAGGGTCTTGCCGGTGCCGGCGGTGCCCAGCAGCGTGACAAAGTCGATCTCCGGGTCCATCAGTGCGTTGAGGGCGAAGTTCTGCTCGCGGTTGCGTGCGCTGATGCCCCACACGGCGTGGCTGCCGTGGCGGAAATCATCGACCAGCGACAGCACCACCTTGCCATCGCCGACCACGCGGCTGACGCGCAGCTCGACTTCATCCTCGCCCGGCAGGTAGACGTACTGGTTCGGATACCACTCCTCGCCGTCCTGCGCCTGGATTTCGTAATGCGAGCGGCCCTTGTCGCTCCAGCTGCGCAGGTCGTCGCCGTGGCGTTTCCAGAAGTCTTCCGGCAGCTCGGTAGCGCCGGTGTAGAGCAGGCTGAAATCGTCCAGCGCGCGATCGTTCTCGTAGTCCTCGGACACGATGCCGGCGATGGCGGCCTTGATCCGCAGATTGATGTCCTTGGAGACGAACACCACCGGCAGGTCGGGGGTTTCTTCCTTCAGGGCCAGGATCGCGCCGAGGATGGCATTGTCCGGAATGACCTTGCCAAAGCTCTTGCCCGCGTCGAAATGGCTGGTCTGGAAGCGCAGCTTGCCGGCGCTCTGCTTGCCGCGCAGCTGCAGGCCGTTGGGGCGCTGCAGCGGAATGCCGTCGGCCAGGTTGTCCAGGCCGGATTCCTGTACCAGCTCGTTGAGGAAGCGGCTCACCTGGCGGGCGTTGCGGCTCGCTTCGGAGGTGCCCTTCTTGCCGTTGTCCAGCTCCTCGATCACCTGCATGGGCAGGTAGATGTCGTGCTCCTCGAATTTGAACAGCGCGGTCGGATCGTGCATCAGCACGTTGGTATCCAGCACGTAGATGCGCTTGCCTCGGGTCATCGTCGATTCCTGGTTACGGACAGGGAAAAACCACCACGGCCTGCTGCGGGGCAGGGTGATGGCAGACACAGTAGGCAGTGGGACTCACTTGGACTGGGAGGCCTTCAGTTCGGCGAGAACGGCATCGGCATGGCCGGCAACCTTGACCTTGCGCCAGGACTGCACGATGCGGCTGTCGGGGGAAATCAGGAAGGTGCTGCGTTCGATGCCACGTACCTGCTTGCCGTACATGTTCTTCATCCTGATCACGTCGAAGGCGGTGCACAGCGCTTCGTCGCCATCGCTGACCAGCGGGAAATTGAAGCCCTGCTTGGCACAGAAGTTGTCGTGCGACTTCACCGAGTCGCGCGAGACGCCCAGCACGACGGCGCCGGCTTTCCTGAACTTCGGCAGCAGGGCGTTGAAGTCGATGCCTTCGGTGGTGCAGCCCGGGGTGCTGTCCTTGGGATAGAAGTACAGCACCAGCCATTGGCCGGCATAGTCGCCGAGGGTGGCCTGGTCGCCGCCGGACAGGGCCAGCGGCAGGGAGAGGGTGGTGCTGTCCAGGGTGTCGCCGTTGTTCATGAGGTCCTTCTGTCGAGCCTGGGTTCTTGCCATTACAGCTACATGAAACGCCACGCGCCCGTGAGAGACGCGCGAAGAATCAGAACTTCATCGGATCCATGATCGCGTCCAGGTTCAGGTGGTCGCAGAACTCGAGGAAATCGTCGCGCAGCGCGGCGATATGCATGTTGGCCGGCACGCCGATGGTGACCTGTGCGCTGAACATTTCCGCGCCGGTCTGCATGGCGCGGTAGCGCGTGCTCTGCAGGTTCTCGATGGTGATGCCCTGGCGGTCGAAGAAGTCGGCCAGCTGGAACAGGATGCCCGGCTTGTCGGCGGCGATCACTTCGACGATGTACGGCAGCAGGTTGGACTGCGCCTGCTTGGCGGCGGTGCGGTACCAGACCAGCTTCAGGCCTTCCTCGCGCTCCAGCCGGGTCAGCATCGCCTCAAGCTTGGCCACCGAGTCCCAGGAGCCGGTGGCCAGGGCGGTGACCGAGACATCGCGGCCGACCGTGGCCAGGCGTGCATCCACCAGATTGCAGCCGCTGTCGGCGATGCGGCGGGTGACGGACAGCAGGGGGGACTCCGGATGCGTCGTATAGGCGTTGATCAGGAGGTGGTTTTCGCTCGGCGCGGGGCGCGGGGTGGTGTCGGTCAAGGCGATTCCGGGTAATGCATGCGTTAGTCTGAATGCCCGCCAGAGGCGGGGATCCACCGGTGTCCAGCATACTTGCCCGTGCTTTCGCGCCGCAAGTAACATTCAAGTCGCCCCCGGCCTTTCGTGGCGGGCGTTTTCCCTTCCCAGCCAAGAGCAGCACGTCCTTGTCCCTTTCCGGCCTCATCACCGCGCTGGCGACCCCGTTCCGGGCCGACGGCGCCCTCGATCCCGACGGTTGGCAGCGCCTGCTGCACCTGCAACTGGAAGGTGGCGTCCATGGTGTTGTCGTAGCCGGCTCTACCGGCGAAGCGGCAACCCTCACCGACGCCGAGTACGACCTGCTGCTGGCCAGCGCGGTCGAGCGCATCGGCGGCCGCATTCCGGTCATGGCCGGTACCGGTCTTTCGGGCACTGCCAAGACCATCGAACAGACCCGTCGTGCCGCCGCCCTCGGCGCCAGCCACGCGCTGGTGGTCACGCCGCCGTACGTGCGCCCCACCCAGGCCGGCCTGATCGCGCACTACCGTGCGGTGGCCGACCAGGGTGGGCTGCCGGTCGTGCTGTACAACGTGCCCGGCCGTACCGGTTGCGACATGCAGCCTGAGACCGTGGCCGAGCTGGCCAGCCACCCCAACATCGTCGGCATCAAGGAGGCGGTGGGTGACACCGGCCGGGTGCAGGCGCTGCTCGCTCTGCGCAGCCCACAGTTCGCCGTGCTCAGCGGTGACGACGGTACGGCCGCGCGTTCGATCCAGGCCGGTATCGACGGCCTGATCTCAGTGGGTTCCAACGTGCTTCCCGGTGCCTACCGCCGGATGTGCGAGCTGGCCGCCGCACACGACCACGAAGCCACCGCGTCGTGGGATGCGCGCCTGCATCCCTTCCATGATTTCTGCGGCGTCGAACCGAACCCGATCCCGGTCAAGGCGCTGCTGCGCCGCATCGGCATCGGTCACGACCTGCGCCTGCCACTGCTGCCGTTGTCGGCAGCGCATCATCCGGCTGCCGACCATCTTGCCGGCGACATCGCCGCCCTCGAAGCCCTTTCCAGCCACTGACCTTCCGTCTTGGTCTGACCCAGGAGATTCACATGCGTCAATCCGTTTCCACCGTCCGCGTGCTGTCCTATGCCCTGCTTGCTGTGGCGGTCGCTGCCGGCACCACCGGCTGCTTCAAGCGCGGCGCCAAGGGCGACTACGCCCTGGCCCCGGAAATGCGTCCGCTGGAAGTGCCGCCGGACCTGAACCTGCCCAATGCCACCACCGACAACAAGGTGCCGACGTTGGCCTCGGCCACCAAGCCGGCGGCGCCGGTTGCTGCGGCTCCGGCAGCCGGCAGCACCGGTTTCACCATTGCCGGTGGCAAGGATGAAGCCTTCGCCAAGGTCGGTACCGCGCTGGAAGGCGTGGAGGGCGTGACCATCGCCAGCCGCGCGCAGTTGCTGGGTTCGTACGACGTGGCCTACGAGGGCAGCAACTTCCTGGTCCGCGTAGTGGCCGTCGATGCCGGCGCCTACATCTCCGCGGTTGACCCGCGTGGCCTGCCGGCCACCGCCGAAGCGCCGGTGAAGCTGATCGCCGCTCTGAAGGCGAAGCTCGCCCAGTAAGGGCTGGTCGGGTGGCTGCGGGCCTTGGTCCGCACCCGCCTTGGGTAGCGCCCGGCCAAGCCCGGCGAGCTTGAAGCGCGGCCCAGGATCCGCCGGGCATGGCCCGGCGCTACCGGAAATGGAAAAGGGCGCCCAAGGCGCCCTTTTTCGTTGTCGCAGCAGGCGCTTCTCAGCGCTCCAGCAGCTTCAGCTTGTCCGGCTTGCCATCCCATTCGCCGGCGTCGGCGGGCGGGTCCTTGCGCACGGTCAGCACCGGCCACTCCTTCGCCAGCTCGGCGTTGAGGGCAACGAAGCCTTCCTGTCCGGCAGGAACATCGTCCTCCGGGAAGATCGCATTGACCGGGCACTCCGGCTCGCAGAGGGTGCAGTCGATGCACTCATCCGGGTCGATCACCAGGAAGTTCGGGCCTTCGTGGAAGCAATCCACGGGGCACACTTCCACGCAATCGGTGTGTTTGCACTTGATGCAGTTTTCGGTGACGACAAAGGGCATGGGCTTGGGGGTGGATCGATTCCTGAACCCGCCAATTCTAGAACAGGTTGGCCCCCGGTGTCGGCGCGGGGCGGAAAACGGGCGTCTGGCAGGCGCGACCGTGGGAGTCATTGGCGGCACGGCGGGGGCTGTGCGACGCTGCGGGGCACTCGGTCGCCCACCGTGGCCGGACTCCCTTCCCAGCAGGATCGTCCATGTCCCAAACCCAGCCCAGCACCGCGCCCCAGGGCGGTGAGAACACTGCATTCATCGTCCTGATCAGCTGCGTGGCCACCCTTGGTGGATTCCTGTTCGGTTTCGACAGTGGTGTCATCAATGGCACGGTCGATGGCCTCCGCCAGGCCTTCAACTCCAGTGAGGCGGCGCTCGGTTTCGAAGTCGCCTCGATGCTGCTGGGCTGCGCGATCGGCGCCTTCCTGGCCGGGTGGCTGGGTGATCGCCTGGGGCGCCGCGGTGTCCTGATCGTGTCCGCGCTGATGTTCCTTGTCTCGGCGCTCGGTGCCGGCGCGGCCCACGCGTCCTGGCTGTTCATCGCCGCCCGCGTGCTGGGCGGTTTCGCGGTGGGCGCGGCCAGCGTGATGTCACCGGCCTACATCGCCGAAGTCGCCTCGGCGCGTTACCGCGGCCGGCTGGCCACGGTGCAGCAGATGGCGATCATCTGCGGTTTGTTTGCGGCCTTCCTCAGCAATTACCTGCTGGCGCGTGCCGCCGGCGCCTCGACCGCGCCCCTTTGGCTGGGCCATGAGGCCTGGCGCTGGATGTTCTGGATGCAGGCGCTGCCCTCGGGGCTGTTCCTGCTGTTGTTGCTGGTGATCCCGGAAAGCCCGCGCTTCCTGGTGTTGAAGGGGCGCCAGGGGCAGGCGAGGGCGGTGCTGGCGCGGCTGTACGGCGAGGCCGGGGCCACCGCCAAGCAGGCCGAGATCGAGGCGAGCCTGGCCCAGGACCAGCACAAGCCGCGCTTCGGCGACCTGCGCAACAAGGCCACTGGCAAGCTGCGCCCGATCCTCTGGGTGGGTATCGGCCTGGCCATGTTCCAGCAGCTGGTCGGCATCAACGTGGTGTTCTACTACGGCGCGGTGCTGTGGCAGGCGGTGGGTTTCTCGGAAAGCGACGCGCTGCTGATCAACGTGTTGTCCGGCGCGCTGAGCATCGGTGCCTGCCTGCTGACGGTACTGCTGATCGACCGCATTGGGCGCAGGCCGCTGCTGTGGATCGGCTCGGTCGGCATGTCGGTGGCGCTGGTGCTGATGGTGGCGGCGTTTGCCAGCGGCAGCCTTGTCGATGGGCGCCTGCAGCTGTCCGATGGCATGGGGCGGCTGGCGCTGGTGGCAGCCAACGTCTACGTGGTGTTCTTCAACATGTCCTGGGGCCCGGTGATGTGGGTGATGCTGGGCGAGATGTTCCCCAACCAGATCCGCGGCCCGGCGCTGGCGGTGGCGGGTGCGGCGCAATGGACCTCGAACTTCGCGATCACCGTGACGTTCCCGATGCTGCTGGCCGGCATCGGCCTGGCCGGCGCCTATGGCATCTACGCCGTCGCGGCGATCCTCTCGATCGTCTTCGTGGTCCGCTACGTGCGCGAGACCAAGGGCAAGGAGCTGGAGCAGATGGAAGGCTGACGGCCGGCCCGTGTTTCAGCGCCTCCTTTCTCCGTGGGGAGGCTGCAGGCCAGCCGATCCAGGACACGCCGTAAACCCATCCATGGGGCTCGATGGCGCCATCCATGGCGCCAACGGTCCTGGATCGGCTGGCCTGCAGCCTCTCGACACATTGCGGGTGGCGGACGCAGGTCTGCGCGTCGGGATTGAATTGGCTGCGGAGGAACGAGGCTGTTCGTGCCGCCGTCGCGGGAAACTGTCAGGAGGGGGGGGGTCACCCTTGACTGGACCGTTGGCGCCATGGGTTGGGCGCATGCGCCCGACGGGTTGGGCAGGAGCCCAACCCTAGTCTTGCCGCGTGCGCAGGACAGCGCACGCGAGCAAGGCGCCATCGAGCACCATGGATGGGCTTTTGCGTGTCCAGGCCAGGGTGGCCCGCCCCCTCCCGCGCAGGGACAGGGAGGCGCTACTGCGACCAGGCCGACCGATGCCAATGCAAACCCCGGAAAACAGAAAAGCCCGCACAAGGCGGGCTTTTTCGGTTCCTGCTGCGGCGACTGGCGCTCCCTAGGGGACTCGAACCCCTGTTTTAGCCTTGAGAGGGCCACGTCCTAACCACTAGACGAAGGGAGCGTAACTGTGTCGCTGCCGAGGCAGGAGCGCTAGTATATGCACCTCGATGCCATTGGGCAATCCCGAAACTTCAACCGGAAGCGCCAACATCATTTCCCCTGCTACATCACCGTTCAGCCTGCGCGTCATCCCGCGCGACCAGCACACGATCTCCCGCAAGGACATCAGCCCGAACGCCCTGCGCGTGCTTTATCGCCTGCGCGATGCCGGCTTCGGCGCCTACCTTGTCGGCGGCGCGGTGCGCGACCTGCTGGTCAATGGCCAACCCAAGGATTTCGACGTGGCCACCGATGCCACGCCCGAACAGGTCAAGCAGCTGTTCCGCAACTGCCGCCTGATCGGTCGTCGGTTCCGCCTCGCCCACGTAGTGTTCGGCCGCGAAATCATCGAAGTCGCCACCTTCCGTGCCAACAGCGATGACGGCAGCGGCGACCGCGAGATGGAAAACGGCATGCTCGTGCGCGACAACGTGTACGGCACCATCGAAGACGACGCCATCCGCCGCGACTTCACCTGCAACGCCCTGTACTACGCCATCGAGGACTTCTCGGTGCGTGATTACACCGGCGGCTTCGAAGACGTCCAGGCGCGCCTGATGAAGCTGATCGGCGATCCCGAGCAGCGTTATCGGGAAGACCCGGTGCGCATGCTGCGTGCGGTGCGCCTGGCGGCCAAGCTCGGCTTCCAGATCGAAGAGGGGACCGCTGCGCCCATCCCGCACCTGGCCGGCCTGCTCAATGAAGCCGCGCCGGCGCGCCTGTTCGAGGAAGTGCTCAAGCTGTTCCTGTCCGGGCACGGTGTGGCCAGCTTCGAAGGCCTTGAGCGTTACGGCCTGCTGGACGTGCTGTTCCCGGAGAGCGCCAAGGCGCTGAAGTCCAACCGCACCGGCGCGCTGCGCCGCATGCTGGTCGAAGGCCTGGCCAACACCGATGTCCGCGTGGCCAACGACGAGCCGGTCTCGCCGGCGTTCCTGTTCGCGTTGCTGCTGTGGCCGGCGTTCTGCCGCGCACAGGCGACCCTGCTCAAGCAGGGGGTGGCACCGGAAGAGGCGCAGCGCCGCGCCGCCGACCGGGTCACCGTGCAGCAGCTCAGCACCATCGCGCTGCCGCGCCGCTTCTCGCTGCCGATGCAGGAGATCTGGCTGCTGCAGTCGCGCTTCAGCTCGCGCCAGCGCAAGCGCGTGTTCCGTACCCTGACCCACCCGCGCTTCCGCGCCGCGTTCGATTTCCTCAGCCTGCGCCAGGTCGCTTCGTCCGAGCATGCAGTGGATGTCGAGTTCTGGCGCGAAGCACAGGCGCAGTCCGGTCGCGAGCTGGAGTCGTCGCTGGATGCGATGCACAGTGAAGACGGCGATGACGAGAGCGGGGCACCGCGCAAGCGCCGCCGTCGCCGTCGACGTCCCGGTGCTGCTGCGGCGGGCGAGTAAGCGATGACCCTCGCCTGGATCGGCCTCGGCGCCAACCTTGGCGACGCGGCCGCGACCGTGGGCGCGGCGATTGCCGCGCTGGATGGCCTGCCGGGAACGCGCCTGCGACAGGCCTCGCGGCTCTATGCAACGCCGGCCTGGGGCAATGAAGACCAGCCGCCGTTCGTCAATGCCGTGGCTGCGGTCGAAACCACCTTGCCGGCCGATGAGTTGCTGCAGGCGATGCTGGCGCTGGAGCGGGGCTTTGGCCGCGTGCGCGATCCGGCGGTGCACTGGGGGCCGCGCGCGCTGGACCTGGACCTGCTGCTGTATGGCACGCAGGTCCTCGATCAGCCCGGTCTGCAGGTACCCCATCCCTACCTGCACGAGCGCGCCTTCGTGTTGGTGCCGCTGGCCGAAATCGCGCCTGATCTGGCCATTCCCGGTCATGGCAGCGTGCGGGATGCAGTGGTGCGGGTGGATGCCTGCGGGATTGCGCCGATAGGGTGATAATGACCGGGTTATCTCCCCCGGTTATCAGCACATGAGCACCCACGCAGACAGCAAGCCCTGGACCGTTCCCGCCCTGGCCGAGGCCAAGCGCAATGGCCAGAAGCTGGTCATGTTGACCGCCTACGACGCTGGCTTCGCCCGCACTTTCGACGCGAATGGCGTTGATCTGATCCTGATCGGCGATTCGCTGGGCATGGTCGTGCAGGGCCATGATTCGACCTTGCCGGTGACCGTGGCCGACATGGTCTACCACACCCGCGCCGTGGCCCGCGTACTGCAGCGAGCGCTGCTGGTGGCCGACCTGCCGTTCGGCGCCGACGCCACCCCGGAACGCGCGCTGGATGCATCGCTGCAGCTGCTGCAGGCCGGTGCCGAGATGGTCAAGATCGAAGGTGCCGGCTTCAAGGTCGACATCATCCGCTACCTGGTCGAGCGCGAGATTCCGGTCTGCGCGCACCTGGGCCTGACCCCGCAATCGGTGCTGCGCCTGGGCGGCTTCAAGATCCAGGGCCGCGGCGATGCTGCGCGCCAGCTGGTGGAGGATGCCAGGGCGGTGGCCGCCGCAGGCGCCAGCATCATGGTGCTCGAATGCGTGCCGACCCCCGTCGCCGCCGAAGTGACCGCTGCGGTGGATGTGCCGACCATCGGTATCGGTGCTGGCCCGCAGTGCGATGGCCAGGTGCTGGTGCTGCACGATTTCCTCGGCCTGGACAGTGGCCATCGCCGTCCCAAGTTCGTCAAGGATTTCCTTGCCGAAGGCGGCTCGGTGGCCGGTGCCACCCGCGCGTTTGCCGACGCCGTGCGCGATGGCAGCTTCCCCGACGAACAGCACGCCTACGCCCAATGATCCAGACCTTCAACGAGCTCGGCGCGCTGCGCGGGCAGATCGCCCAGTGGAAGCGCGAGGGCCTGCGCGTGGCGCTGGTGCCGACCATGGGCAACCTGCATGGGGGCCACCATTCGCTGGTGGCCCTGGCCCGCCAGTACGCCGACAAGGTGGTGGCGAGCATCTTCGTCAACCCGACCCAGTTCGGGCCGAACGAGGACTTCAGCCGCTACCCGCGCACGCCCGAGGCCGACGTGGCCGGGCTGGAGCAGGCAGGCTGCGATGCGGTGTGGCTGCCCAGCGTCGAGGCGATGTACCCGCTGGGCGTGGACAAGACCACGCGCATGCACGCGCCGGGCGTGAGTGAAGTGCTGGAAGGTGCGAGCCGTCCGGGGCACTTCGATGGCGTCTGCACGGTGGTGGCACGCCTGTTCCTGCAGGTGCAGCCGGACGTGGCCGTGTTCGGTCGCAAGGACTACCAGCAGCTGGCCGTGATCAAGCAGATGGTGGCCGAGCTGTCGTTCCCGGTCCAGATCGTCGGCGCCGAGATCGTGCGCGACGAGGACGGCCTGGCCAAGAGCTCGCGCAACCAGTACCTGAGCGCCGAACAGCGTCCGGTCGCGACCACCATCCACCGGACCCTGCTGGGCATGCGCGAAGGCTACGTGGCCGGGCAGGCACGTGAACGCATCGAGGCCGAGGCCACTGCCGCGTTGCAGGCGGCCGGTTTCCAGGTTGACTACGCGGTGCTGCGCACTCCGGAGCTGGCCGAGCCGACCTTCGACGGCGGCGGCCGGGTGGCGCTGATCGCCGCACGGCTGGGTACCACCCGGCTGATCGACAACCTGGAGTTCTGAGTTCCGGCTGTGCCGCGCGATGCATGGGGTCAGATCCCTTTCCCAGGGGAAAAGGGATCCGCCCCCGGTTTCACCGCCTACCTGAACAGGTTGCCGGCCGTAATGCCCCGCGCTGTGCGGGTGCTAGAATCCGCTCTTTCCTTTGCCGTTGCAGCGCCCCCATGCACCTGTCCCTGCTCAAGACCAAGATCCACCGCGCCACCGTCACCCATTCCGAGCTGAACTACGAAGGCTCGATCGCCATCGACGACAACCTGCTGGCTGCCACGGGCATCCGCGAGTTCGAACAGGTGCATATCTGGGACGTGACCAACGGTGCGCGCTTCTCGACCTATGCCATCCGCGCCGAAGCCGGCAGCGGCGTTGTCTCGCTCAACGGTGGCGCCGCGCGCCACGTGCAGGTCGGCGACATCATCATCATCGCCGCGTTCGCCAGCATGACCGAGCAGGAAGCTGACAGCTTCAAGCCGAAGCTGGTGTACGTTGATGGCAACAACCAGATCACCCACACCAACGACACGATCCCGACCCAGGCCGCATGACAACGAACAACGGATTCGACTCGCTGCATTCCCACGCCCAGCGCCTGAAGGGCGCAAGCATTCCCAGCCTGCTCGCCGCCGAACCCGGCCGCGTGCAGGACCTGGCGCTGCGGGTCGGTCCGTTGTACGTCAACTTCGCCCGCCAGAAGTACGATGCCGCGGCGCTGCAGGCGTTGCTGGCGCTGGCCGCCGACCGTGATGTCGGCGGCGCCATCACCCGCCTGTTCCGCGGCGAGCAGGTCAATCTGACCGAAGGCCGCGCCGCGCTGCATACCGCGCTGCGTGGCGACGTGGTCGATGCGCCGGTGGCGGCCGAGGCCTATGCCACCGCGCGCGGCATCCGCCAGCGCATGGGCGTGCTGGTGCGCGCGCTGGAAGACAGTGGCGTGACCGATGTGGTCAGTGTCGGCATCGGGGGGTCCGACCTCGGCCCGCGCCTGGTCGCCGATGCGCTGCGCCCGGTCACCGGTGCGCGCCTGCGTGTGCATTTCGTGTCGAATGTGGACGGCGCCGCCATGCAGCGCACGCTGGCCACGCTGGATCCGGCGAAGACTGCCGGCATCCTGATCTCCAAGACCTTCGGTACCCAGGAAACCCTGCTCAACGGCCAGATCCTGCACGACTGGCTGGGCGGCAGCGAGCGCCTGTATGCGGTCAGCGCCAATCCGGAGCGCGCTGCCAAGGCCTTCGCGATCGCCGCCGATCGCGTGCTGCCGATGTGGGACTGGGTCGGTGGCCGTTATTCGCTGTGGTCGGCGGTGGGTTTCCCGATCGCGCTGGCGATCGGCTTCGAGCGTTTCGAGCAGCTGCTGGAAGGCGCCGCGCAGATGGATGCGCATGCGCTGGATGCACCGCTGGAGCGCAACCTGCCGGTGCTGCACGGCCTCACCGACATCTGGAACCGCAACCTGCTGGGCCATGCCACGCACGCGGTGATGACCTACGACCAGCGCCTGGCGCTGCTGCCGGCTTACCTGCAGCAGCTGGTGATGGAAAGCCTGGGCAAGCGCGTGCAGCGCGACGGCCAGCCGGTCACCGTCGACACCGTGCCGGTGTGGTGGGGCGGGGCAGGGACCGACGTGCAGCACAGCTTCTTCCAGGCGCTGCACCAGGGCACCAGCATCGTTCCGGCCGATTTCATCGGCTGCGTGCACAACGATGATCCCTACACGATCAATCACCAGGCCCTGCTGGCCAACCTGCTGGCGCAGACCGAAGCGCTGGCCAATGGCCAGGGCAGCGAAGATCCGCACCGCGACTACCCGGGAGGCCGGCCGAGTACGCTGATCCTGCTCGACGCGTTGACCCCGCAGGCGCTGGGTGCACTGATCGCCATGTACGAGCACGCTGTATACGTGCAGTCGGTGATCTGGAACATCAACGCCTTCGACCAGTTCGGTGTCGAGCTGGGCAAGCAGCTGGCCAGTGGCCTGTTGCCGGCGCTGCAGGGCGAGGATGTGGCGGTTGCCGATCCGATGACCCGCGAGATCCTGGCGCAGTTGAAGGGCTGATGCCCGGCACTACCGGTGCACGGCGTGGCGTCTCACCGGCTCGGATCGCGTTCCGGGCTGGGCCGCTTGGCCAGCTTGCGCTGCAGCGAGCGCCGGTGCATGCCGAGCAGGCGTGCGGCCGCTGACACGTTGCCGCCGGTCTCGTGCATCGCCTGCTGGATATGTTCCCACTGCAGGCGGCTGATCGGCGTCATCGCATCGGGCACTTCCATTTCGCCGTCGTCGGCCGGGCCGTCGTCCTCCTCGCCAAGCGCGCGCAGGATCATCGGCACCGTGGCCGGCTTCGGCAGGTAATCATCCGCGCCCAGCTTGATCGCCTCCACTGCGGTGGCGATGCTGGCATAGCCGGTCACCAGCAGGATGCGCATGTCCGCGCGCAGTGCGCGCAGCGGCTGGATCAGCGCCAGGCCGGAATCGCTGCCCAGCTTCAGGTCGATCAGCGCGAACGCCGGCGGATGCTGGCGGGCCAGTGCCAGGGCACTGGCGGCATCCTGTGCGGTCTGTGTTTCCAGGCCCTTGCGGGCCAGGCTGCGCTGCAGGGTACGCAGGTACAGCTCGTCGTCGTCGACCAGCAGACCAAGGGTTGAGGCGCTCATGGGGTTTCCTCGCGTGGGGCCAGCGGCAGGCGGAAGCCGACGCGGCTGCCGGCCCCTTGGGCCGGGCGCATCCACATCTCGCCGTCGAGGCGTTCGATGGTGGCATGGGACAGGGCCAGGCCGACGCCCATGCCCTCGCTCTTGCTGCTGCCGAACAGCTTGCCCGGCAGCACGGCGGCACGGGCGTCGAAACCATGGCCGTAGTCGCGTACTTCGCCGATCAGGTCGTCGCCCTCGATGCGCAGGTCCAGGTCCACGCGCGGCCGGCCGGCCTTCTCGCCGGCATCGGCGGCATTGTTGAGCAGGACCATCAGCAGGTGGCCTACGCCCGGGTCGAGCGGCAGCCGCAGCGGCGCATCGTCGTTGCGATGCAGGTCGATGGTCGGTCGCACCAGGCGCCATTGCTCCAGCACCTGCTGGGCGCTGGAGTGGCTGCGACCCGGTGCATCGGCCGAAGCCGGTGCGGCCAGTGCCAGCACGCGCTCGCGGCACTGCACCAGCAGCTCGCGCAGGGTTTCCATGTCCTCGCGGACTTCCGGCTCTTCGCTGCGCTCGGCGACATCGTCGGCGAGCAGGGTCATGGTCGCCAGCGGCGTGTTCAGTTCATGTGCCACCGAGGCGGCATGGGTGGCCAGGGCGACGATGCCCTCGTTGCGGGCGAAGCGCTCACGCAGCGCCGACAGTTCCAGTTCGCGCTCCCGCAGGGCCAGTGCCAGGCGGGTGGAGAAGGCCAGCACCACTGTGGCGGAAATCAGGAAGTTGGCGACCACGCCCCAGCGATTGAGGTCCTGAGCGCGGAAGTAGCCGTCCGGCAGCGCCTGCCCGAAGATGCCGCTGGCGGCGTAGCCGAGCAGGCAGGCCAGCGCGACCGCCAGTGCCCAGCGCAGGGGCAGGGCGAACGCGGCCAGCGCGATCAGGATCAGGAACAGTGAACTGAACGGGTTGGCCATGCCGCCGCTCCAGCCCACCATCCAGGTCAAGATGATCACGTCCACCAGGATATGGCCGAATGCGGTCAGCGGCGCAGTGTCGGCCGCTTCCGGGCGCAGCTGGGTGTAGACGTTGAACAGGGCCAGCACCGCCACGCCGGCCCACAACGGCAGCTGCGGCAACGGCAGGCCCAGCACCCAGGTCGCGACCAGGATGGTGGCGGCCTGGCCGCCTACGGCAAGCCAGCGCAGGCTGCACAGGGTACGGAGAAACGGGGCGTCGGGACCGGTCATTCACGCTCATCGTATGCGTTCATGCGTGTACATGCCTGCGACAATCGGCCGCAGCCGTGCCGCAGGCTGAATGCGAGTCACCCCGAATGCGGGAGTGGGCGGTAGAATGCGCCCATGCACGACGCCGTCACCCGCCCGACTCCCCCCTCCGATGCCACCGCCTGGCCCCGTCGCCAGACCCATGCCGTCCAGATCGGCGGGGTCACCGTAGGCGGCGGCAAGCCGGTGGTGGTGCAGTCGATGACCAACACCGATACCTCCGACGTGGCCTCCAGCGTGAAGCAGGTGGCCGAGTTGTGGCGTGCCGGCTCGGAGATGGTGCGGTTGACCGTCAACACCGTGGAAGCCGCTGCGGCCATTCCGCGCATCGTCGACAAGCTGGCGATGATGGGTATCGATGTACCGCTGATCGGTGACTTCCACTACAACGGCCACCAGCTGCTCACCGCCGAGCCGGCATGTGCGGAAGCGTTGGCCAAGTACCGCATCAACCCGGGCAATGTCGGCTTCGGCAAGAAGAAGGACCTGCAGTTCGCCCAGTTGATCGAGTTCGCGATCCGCTACAACAAGCCGGTGCGCATCGGCGCCAACTGGGGCTCGCTGGACCAGGCCCTGGCGGCGAAGCTGATGGACGAGAACAGCCTGCGCGAACAGCCCTGGGATGCCGGCCGCGTGCTGCGCGAAGCGCTGATCCGCTCGGCCCTGGATTCGGCCGAGCAGGCGGTGGAACTCGGCCTGCCGCGCGATCGCATCGTGCTGTCGGCCAAGGTCAGTGGCGTGCAGGAACTGATCGCGGTGTACCGCGACCTGGCCCAGCGCTCGGACTTCGCCCTGCACCTGGGCCTGACCGAAGCCGGTATCGGTAGCAAGGGCATCGTCGCCTCGTCGGCAGCGCTGAGCGTGCTGCTGCAGGAAGGCATCGGTGACACCATCCGCATCTCGCTGACCCCGGAGCCGGGCCAGTCGCGCACGCAGGAAGTGATCGTCGCCCAGGAACTGCTGCAGACCACCGGCCAGCGCGCCTTCACGCCGCTGGTCACGGCCTGCCCGGGCTGCGGCCGCACCACCTCCGAGTTCTTCCAGGAACTGGCCAAAGTGGTGCAGAACCACGTGCGCGAGAAGATGCCGCTGTGGAAGATCCACCACCCGGGTGCGGAGAACATGACCCTGGCGGTGATGGGCTGCATCGTCAACGGGCCGGGTGAGTCGCGCCATGCCAACATCGGCATCTCCCTGCCGGGCACGGGCGAGACGCCGGCGGCACCGGTATTCGTCGATGGCGAGAAGAAGGTGACCCTGCGTGGCGACAACATCGCCCAGGAGTTCGTCGCCCTGATCGACGATTACGTCGAACACAAATATGTCCGAAGCGCCGGATAAGCCTGCGATCCTCGCCGCACCGGAGTCCGCCTCCGGTTTCCGCCACTGGATGGCGCGCAATGCCTGGCGCCTGGTCCTGCTGTTCGGCGGCGTGCTGCTGCCGCTGGCCGGCTTCGTCGCCCTGGCGGACGAAGTGCACGAATTTGAATCGTTCCATTTCGATGCGCCGCTGCTGTGGCAGATGCATGGCCTGCATTCGCCATGGCTGGACCGCTTCTTCGTGCTCATCTCGAAACTGGGCTACGAGTGGTTCCTGATCCCTGCTGACGTGCTGATCATCGGTGCGCTGCTGGGCTACCGGCGCTGGCGCGAGGCGACCTTCGTCGCGGTCAGTTTCGTGGGATCGGCGTTGCTGAACATGGGCAGCAAGCACTTCTTCCAGCGCCAGCGCCCCAGCCTGTGGGAGTCGATTGCGCCGGAATCGACGTTCAGCTTCCCCAGCGGGCACGCCATGGGCTCGATGACCCTTGCCGCGACCCTGGTGCTGCTGGCCTGGAATACACGCTGGCGCTGGCCGGTACTGCTGCTGGCGCCCCCGTTCAGCCTGCTGGTGAGCGTCTCACGGGTCTATCTGGGCGTGCATTATCCCTCGGACATCCTGGCCGGATGGTGTGCCGCGCTGGTTTGGGTGGTAGGGTGCTATCTGGTCATGTTCAGTCGCCGGCATCCTTGGCGACGTCGGGATTTGCCGCCAGCGACGGCCAGCGAAGCATCATCACAGGGGGGTGACGTGGATGACCCTTCCGCGGCGTCTACGTAATAGATCAGTTGTTTCGTTGCAGCAGGTTCTGCAAGACAGGGGGCAAGCACAACGCGCGTTACTGTGATGCGCAAGGCAGAACGCCCGGATCGCGTCCCGAACGCGCTTGCAGGGGTATCGGCGTCCTGCCTAGCTTGACCTGCAATGGCCGCATTCGAAGAGGTACGTGAATGACGATTCGAGTCTACCTGGTGGATGACCATGCGCTGGTCCGCACCGGGATGAAGATGATCCTGTCGGGGGAGACCGACATCGAGGTGGTGGGCGAAGCCGAGACCGGTGAAGACGCACTGCGCGACGTCCGCCAGCTGCTGCCGGACGTGGTGCTGTGCGACCTGCACCTGCCCGGTGTGAGTGGCATGGAAGTGACCGAGCGCATCGTCCGCAGCCACCGCAACACCCGCGTGGTGATCGTGTCGGTGCTGGAAGACGGGCCGCTGCCGAAGCGCTTGCTGGAGGCGGGGGCCGCGGGCTACATCGGCAAGGGCTGCGATGCACAGGAGCTGCTGCGCGCGGTGCGCGATGTGGCCATGGGCCGTCGCTACCTGGGCACCAGCATCGCGCAGAACCTGGCCTTGTCGACGGTGGAGGGCAATGGTTCGCCGTTCGACAGCCTGTCGCCGCGAGAACTGGAAGTAGCATTGCTGCTGACCCAGGGCCTGCGCCAGGAAGACATCGCGCGGCGCCTGAGCCTGAGTGCCAAGACGGTGAACACGCACAAGGCGCGGTTGTTCGAGAAGATGGGGATCCACGACAACATCGCGCTGGCGCGCATGGCCAGCCAGTACGGGCTGGTGGATCCGGCGCGGCCGTTGTAAGGGATTCGGTCTTCCGTAGAGCCGAGCCCATGCTCGGCTGCTCTCCATTCCGCTGGAGTGGAGCCGAGCATGGGCTCGGCTCTACACCTGCTTCGGGCTCAGAGGCCGCGCACGCGCTTGATGATCTTCGCCGCGTC
This sequence comes from Stenotrophomonas maltophilia group sp. RNC7, assembly GCF_030910085.1. Classification (NCBI taxonomy): domain Bacteria; kingdom Pseudomonadati; phylum Pseudomonadota; class Gammaproteobacteria; order Lysobacterales; family Lysobacteraceae; genus Stenotrophomonas; species Stenotrophomonas maltophilia group sp. RNC7. Next base: position 21,040 of record NZ_JAVFVN010000105.1, read on the forward strand.
GGCGGCGCTGGCGCGCACCTTGTCCCATTCGCCGCCGGCGATCCAGTTGCCCGGTACCATCCACGAACCGCCGATGCAGACCACGTTCTTCTGCTCAAGGTACTCGGCGGCGGTGTTCTCGGTGATGCCGCCGGTCGGGCACAGCTTCAGGTCCGCCACCGGGCCGGCCAGTCCCTTGATCATCGCCAGCCCGCCCACGGCTGTGGCCGGGAACAGCTTGCACACGCGGAAGCCGCGGGCGTAGAGCGACAGCAGCTCGGTCGGCGTCGCCGCACCTGGCACCACCGGCAGCGGCGCAGCGGCAAGTGCATCAGCCAGCGCCGGCGGCGTCCCCGGGGTCACCAGGAAGTCCGCACCCGCATCGATCGACTGCTGCATCTGCTCCACGGTCAGCACCGTACCGGCACCCACCACCACGTCCGGCAGCTCGCGCTTGAGCATTGCCAGCGCTTCCATCGCCACCGGCGTGCGCAGCGTCAGCTCGATCGCCGGCAGACCACCTTCCAGCAGCGCCGCACTCACCGCGCGGGCCTGGTCCAGCGTATGAATCGTCACCACGGGCAGGATGCCCGCCGCATGCAACAGCTCCGCCGCCTTCACCTGATGTCGTTCGATACCCATGCTTTTGCCCTTGCCTTTGCTCTTCTTGATTCAGTGGCCGCAGCGCAAATGACGCGCCGGGAATTGTCCAAGGGCATTAGAGCGCCCTGGCCGGGACCGTGAGCGGCATGGATGCCGCGATCGAGCCCCCATGGATGGGTTTACGGCGTGTCCCGGCCAGGGCGCTCTACTGCCGAAGCCGGGAAGCCTGCCGCGGCTTTTCGCGTCAGGCGTCTTTCGCCTCATGCGGCGCCGCCGCCGCTGCCGCATCGTGCCCCAGCTCATACTCCGCGTCGTAGTCCCACGGCCCGCCATCGGCCGCCGCCGGCCCGCACGAAATCGAAATCGCCCCTTGGTCCGCCGGACCCACCACGCGACGGTTGATCGCAAACAGATTGCGGCCCAGGTCATGCGCGGCCGGCGCGGTGTTCGGCGCCAGCGGACGTGCTGCCCATTCCGCCGCGTCCACCAGCACTTCCAGCGTGCCGGCCTCACCGTCGAGGCGGATCATGTCGCCCTCGCGGACCTTGGCCAGCGGGCCACCGCGCGCCGCTTCCGGCGTCACATGGATGGCCGCTGGGATCTTGCCCGACGCACCGGACAGGCGGCCGTCGGTGACCAGCGCCACGCGCCGGCCCTGGTTCTGCAGCAGGCCCAGCAGCGGTGCCAGCGAATGCAGTTCGGGCATGCCGTTGGCACGCGGACCCTGGTAACGCACCACCGCCACGAAGTCCTGCGGCAGCAGGCCACCGGCGTGCAGCTTGTTCAATACCTGCGGTGCATCGACCACCACCGCCGGTGCTTCGATCGTCCGGTACTGCGGTTTCACCGCCGACAGCTTGATCAGCGACTTGCCGAGGTTGCCGCGCAGCAGGCGCAGGCCACCCTGGTGCTCGAACGGATTGTCGACCCCACGCACCACTTCGTCATCGGCACTGTGTTCCAGGCCCGGCAGGTAGACCAGCCGGCCGTCACGCAGCTGCGGCTCGCGCGCATAGTCGGCCATGCCGCCACGCGCGACGCTGACCAGGTCGCCGTGCATCAGGCCCGCCTTGATCAGCTCGCCGAACACGAAGGCCGGGCCGCCAGCGGCCGCGAAACGGTTCACGTCGGCCTCGCCGTTCGGATAGACACGGGCCAGCAGCGGAATCAGCTGCGACAGTTCGTCGAAGTCGTCCCAGGTCAGCACGATGCCGGCCGCACGCGCCACCGCGATCCAGTGGATGGTGTGGTTGGTCGAACCACCAGTGGCCATCAGCGCGATGACCGCATTGATGATCGCGCGCTCGTCGATGATCCGGCCCAGCGGGCGGAAGTCGTCGCCCAGTGCGGTGATGTCCAGCGCGCGTTCGGTTGCCTCGCGGGTCAGGGCGTCGCGCAGCGGCGTGCCCGGATTGACAAACGAGGCGCCCGGCAACTGCACGCCCATGGCTTCCAGCAGCACCTGGTTGGAGTTGGCCGTGCCGTAGAAGGTGCAGGTGCCCGCACCGTGGTACGACGCGGACTCGGCTTCCAGCAGCTCTTCGCGGGTGGCCTCACCGGCGGCGTAGCGTTCGCGCACTTCGGCCTTCTGCTTGTTCGGGATGCCCGGGGTCATTGGGCCGGCCGGTACGAACACCGCCGGCAGATGGCCGAAGGCCAGCGCACCGATCAGCAGGCCCGGCACGATCTTGTCGCACACGCCGAGGTAGACGGTGGTATCGAACATGTCATGGCTGAGGCCGATGGCCGTGGCCTGGGCAATGACATCGCGCGAGAACAGTGACAGCTCCATGCCACCACGGCCCTGGGTGACACCGTCGCACATTGCAGGGACGCCGCCGGCGACCTGTGCGGTGGCGCCCAGCTCGCGGGCGATGTCGCGGATCTGTTCGGGATAGGTCTCGAACGGCTGGTGCGCCGACAGCATGTCGTTGTAGGCGGTGATGATGCCCAGGTTCGGCGTCACGCCGCCGCGCAGGCGGCTCTTGTCGGTGCCGCCGCAGGCGGCGAACCCGTGGGCGAGGTTGCCGCAACTCAGGCGGCTGCGGAACGGGCCCTCACGCAGGGAGGCATCGATCGCGGCCAGATAGGCGGCGCGCGAGGCGGCGCTGCGGCGGATGACGCGCTCAGTGATGGCTTGCAGTTGAGGATGGAGGCTCATTGGCTACCGGCGTTCGTGGTGGCGAGAGGCAAGCGGCGGCACGGCGCCGCCGCCGACATCAATCAGCCCAGTGGACGCGCAGGCGCGCGCCTTCCAGGTTGATCGCATTGAGGATCGGATACTGCTGGGCATCGTTGCTGTCCAGCGCCTGGCGCAGTACCTGCAGCTTCTGCTTGCCGCGCAGCAGCAACAGGCGCTGGCGGCACTGGCGCAGGCCGTGCGGGGTCAGCGTGATGCGCAGCGGCCACTGGTTCGCGCCTGGGCAGCCAGTGGCATCCAGCGCGGCGTAGGGCAGGGTGCTTTCCAGTGCGCGTGCGAGGTCTTTCGAGCCCGGGAACAGCGAGGCGGTGTGCCCGTCGTTGCCCATGCCCAGCGCTACCAGGCTCGGCGGCTGGCTGTGCTGCGCCTGCAGGTTGGCGGTGTACACGCATTCGGGCAGTGGCTTGCCGATCCGTACCAGCGGATCGAAGTGGGCGCCCTCGGTACGCTTGAGCAGGTGCTCGCGCACCAGCCAGGCGTTGCTGTCGCGATCCTGCGGCGACAGCCAGCGCTCGTCGGCCAGGCTCACTTCAACCCGGTCCCAGTGCACGTCCAGCTCGGCCAGTGCCTGATAGACCGGGGCCGGCGTGGTGCCGCCGGACAACAGGATGCGGGCGCGGCCCACTTCATTGATGTCGTGGTTGAGGGTGCGTGCCATCTCAGCGGCCACCGCCTCGATCCAGCCGTCGGCGTCGCCGTGCTGGATGAACTCGATGCGATCGTCGTGGAAGCTGGGGTTCATGCGGCAACTCCTGGTGCGTCACGTTCGGCGTCGGTGGCATAGGCGGCGGCGCCCAGCAATCCGGCGTGGGGATGCATCACCGCCAATGAGGGCACGCGCGCCATGATGGAGGAGAAGCGGCCCTTGTGTTCGAAGCGCTGGCGGAAACCAGAGTGCTGCAGCGAATCGAGCATCTTCGGGGTCAGGCCGCCGGTCAGGAACACGCCATCCCAGGCGCCCTGGGTGAGCACCAGGTCACCGGCGATGGCGCCGAACACGGCACAGAACACGTCCACGGTGCGCATTGCCTGCGGATCACCGTGCAGGGCGCGGGCGGTCACGTCCACCGGCTGCAGCTGGCCCGGGTCGATACCGGCCATCTCGCACACGGCGCGGTGGATGTTGACCAGACCGGGGCCACAGATCAGGCGCTCGTTGGAGACGCGGCCGAACTGTTCGGACAGGATCTCGAGGATGCGGATCTCTTCCGGGGTTCCCGGCGGGAAGCTGACATGGCCGCCTTCGGTTTCCAGAGGGTAGCAGCGGCCGTGGCGCATGATCAGGCCGCCCACGCCGAGGCCGGTACCCGGCCCGATCACTGCGTAGTTGCGCGGCTGGCCCGGCTTGCCCGGTACCCAGGCGGCACCGCCGACCTGGACCACGTCCTCGGGCTGCAGCAGCGAGATCGCCATCGCCTGTGCGGCAAAGTCGTTGATCAGGTGCAGTTCGTCGAAACCGAGCATCGCTGCGGTGCGGCTGCGCGAGATCACCCACGGATGGTTGGTGATGCGTGCTTCATCACCATCAACGCGACCGGCCACTGCGAACACGCCGCGGCTTGCGGTGGCACCGATCTGTTCCAGATGGTGGCGCGCGGCATCACCCAGCGAAGGGAACTCCGTCACCGCGTACTCGCGGATGCTGTCCTTCTGCAGAGGTGCGTCCTGCGAGGTGTCAGCCAGGGCGAAGCGGGCATTGGTGCCACCGATGTCGGCCACCAGCACCGGCTGCGAACTGGCCCTCATGCCGACGCTCCACTGTCCGGTGCGTCCACGCCCTGCGGCAGGAACTCGCCGGCATTGCTCGGGCCCCATTGGCCGGCGGGGTAGGGTTCCAGCGGCAGCTTGGCGTCCTTCCAGGCGTCGGCCACGCTGTCGATCCAGGCCCACGCTGCACGCACTTCGTCGTCGCGCACGAACAGCGTGTGATTGCCATTGAAGGCGTCCAGGAACAGGCGCTCGTAAGCGATGCGGCGATGCAGGCCGGTTGGCACCGACAGTTCCAGTTCCAGCGGATGCAGTTCCAGCGCGCCCCATTCCGGGCCGGCCAGGCTGCTCATCAGGCCCAGTTCGATGTTTTCCTGCGGCTGCAGCTGGAACACCAGGCGGTTCGGTGCGGCCTGCGCGCGCTGCGGGCGCTCGAACAGCCAATGGGTGACCGGCTTCAGCGTGACCACCACGCGGGTGGTGCGCTCGGGCAGGCGCTTGCCGGTGACCAGATGGAACGGCACCCCGCTCCAGCGCCAGTTGTCGATATGCGCGGTGACACCGGCGAAGGTTTCCACGTCGCTGCCTTCCGGCGGCTGGTAAGCCTGCGCCGGCTGGCCGTTGATGGTGCCGGCGGTGTAGCGGCCGCGGATGCTGTCACGCGCGGCGTGCTTCGCGTCGAGCGGGCGAAGGGCGCGCAGCACCTTGACCTTCTCGTCGCGGATGCGGTCGGCCTCCAGCGACGCCGGCGGCTCCATCGCCACCATGCACAGCAGCTGCAGGATGTGGCTCTGCACCATGTCGCGCAGCGCGCCGGAGCGGGCATAGTAGGCGTCACGGCCATCCACGCCTTCGCTCTCGGCCACCAGGATGTGCACCGATTCGATGTAGTTGCGGTTCCACACCGCTTCCAGCAGCGTATTGCCGAAGCGCAGCGCGATCAGGTTCTGCACTGCCGCCTTGCCCAGGTAGTGGTCGAGGCGGAACACGCGGTCCTCGTCGATCCACTGGCCGATGGTGCTGATGATTTCCTCGGCGCTCTGGCTGTCGCTGCCGATCGGCTTCTCCAGCATCAGGCGTGCCGGGGCGGCGAGGGCGCCGCCCTTGGCCAGGCCTTCGCAGGTGGAAATGTACAGGCCCGGCGGAATGGCCAGGTAGCTGACGCACTTGCGGTGCACCAGGTCGGAGACCGCGGCGGCAACCGAGTCGACGTCGCGCAGGTCCACCGAACGGTAGTCGATGCGGCGCAGCAGGGCAGCAATGTCGTCCTGCGTGGCCATCGGCATGGCCTGCTGCAGGCGCGGCCGCAGGATGTCATGGAAGGCTTCGGTGTCATGCCCGGACAGGGCCAGTGCGCGGATGCGGAAGTCCTCCGGCAGCAGGCCGTCGCCAAGCAGGCGAAGCAGCGAAGGGAACAGGTAGCGCTGGGCCAGATCACCTGTGGCACCGAACAGGAAGAGGGTGTCGTGCATCGCTCGAGTTTCAGATCCGGGTGACATCGTTGTCAATCGCTTCATGGCTGGGTTCGGGGGACATCCGCGCAACTGCCTGTCCGAGGTTCGTCAGGGGCGATCTCCGGGGTTGCGGAAGACCGTTCCATTCGAAACCACTACCTCGGCGGAACCTTCGTTCAACCGCCGACGCAGATCGGTGCGCACCGATCATCGGATAGTGCCACGTGAAAACGTTTACATGGCAGAATGGGCAACTGTATTCGATTGCAGTGCTCGCCGTCATGCCGCAAGCGCGCAATCATCACTGCCATCGGGAGGGCCGAGGCAGTCCCAAAAGACAGCCCGGCTTCGGGCGGACCGGATAGGTGATATGGCAAAAGTGCAGTTGCAGGGTGTGCGCAAGGTCTATGACAACGGCCAGGTCGCGGTGAAGGACGCCAGCTTCGAGGTCGCCGATGGCGAGCTGATGGTGCTGGTCGGTCCGTCCGGCTGTGGCAAGTCGACCCTGTTGCGGATGGTGGCGGGCCTGGAAGAGATCAGCGGCGGCACGCTGACCATCGGTGATCGCATGGTCAACGACGTGGCGCCGAAGGATCGCGACATCGCCATGGTGTTCCAGAGCTACGCGTTGTACCCGCACATGACCGTGGCCGAGAACCTGGCCTTCGGCCTGAAGCTGCGCGGGCATGACAAGGCGACCATCGACAAGCGCATTGCCGAGGCGGCGCAGACGCTGGGCCTGACCGAGATGATGGACAAGCTGCCCAAGGCGATGTCCGGTGGCCAGCGCCAGCGCGTGGCACTGGGCCGGGCGCTGGTGCGCGAGCCGGCGGTATTCCTGCTCGACGAGCCGCTGTCCAACCTCGACGCCAAGCTGCGGCACAGCGTGCGTACCGAGATCGCGCAGCTGCACCGCAAGCTGGGCACCACCATGATCTACGTGACGCACGACCAGGTCGAAGCGATGACCCTGGGCCAGCGCATCGTGGTGCTGAAGGACGGCATCATCCAGCAGATCGATACGCCGATGGCGCTGTACGATCGCCCGGCCAACCTGTTCGTGGCCGGTTTCCTCGGCAGCCCGGCGATGAACGTGCTGCGTGGCACGTTGCAGGGCGATGCCGGCGGCGTGAGCGTGGTCGACGGCGAATGGCGTGCACCGCTGGGCCAGGCGATGATCGATCCGGCATGGCTGCAGAAGCCGATCGCGGTGGGCGTGCGCCCGGAGCACCTGCAGCCGGCGGCTGCCGATGATGCGCATGCATTCACCGCGCGCATCGAAGGCATCGAGCCGGTCGGCAACGAGATCTTCGTCAATCTGAGCAGTGGCCAGCATGCGCTGACCATGCGCGTGGCACCGCAGTCGCTGCCAGCAGTGGGCGAGCAGATCCGCGTGGCGATTCACCCGCAGGGGCTGCACTTCTTCAACCCGGAAACCGGCGAGCGCCTCTGACGCTGTAGAGCCGAGCCCACGCTCGGCTGCTTCGTTGCGGTGCGGACCAACGGTCCGCACCCACCATGGCGGCGGTAGCGCCGGGCCGTGCCCGGCGTGAACCTCAGCGCGCCAATCCATCCAGTAGCGGCACACGCTGCGCCACCGCACCACCCACCTGCAGCTCGGCGTCGCTGGCCTCCAGCGGCAGCACCGCCAGCGCCAGTTCACCGGCCACGCTGGCGACCGTGCCCAGCGTCGCGCCGTCCTGCAGCACGCCATCGCCGGCCTGCGCCGGTGCCGCGGTATGCAGCAGCTGCACCGCGCGCTTGGCCTTGCCGAGGAAGTGGGTGCGGGCGACGATTTCCTGGCCTGGGTAGCAGCCTTTCTTCACGCTGTAGCCATTCAGGCGGTCCAGGCCCAGCTGCTGCGGGGTCCACACTTCGCGCTGGCTTTCGTCCAAGCGCGGCAATCCGTAGCGCAGGTCGGCCTGGCGCCAGGCGAGGGCGAAGGCGGCTTCATCGATTTCGCTGCCGGATGCAACGGCATCCGTCGCCCCGATGCGCAGGGTCCGCGGCAAGGCGTCGCTGCCCAGGTCCAGCTCCCAACCGTCACCTGCGGTCTGCGCAATCGCGGCGCCACTGGCGGCCTCGGGTGCGGTGAACGCGCCGGCCACCGCCAGATCGCTGCGCACCTGCACCTTCACCTTGCGGCGGAACACGAAGCGCTGCAGTTGCGACGCAATCGCATCGGCATCGCCGTCGGCCAGCACCAGCATCACGTGATCGTCGGCCAGCCGGAGCAGCTGGAACACTGCCAGGGTGCGGCCCTTGGCACTCAGCCAGGCGCTCCACTGCCAGTGCAGCAGGGGCAGCGCGGTGACGTCGCTGCTGAACTGGGCGTGGGCGAAGGCGGCCGCATCCGGGCCCTGCAGGCTCAGCAGCTGGTGGCCGGGCAGGCGCGGATATCCGACGAAAGCAGGGGGCAGGTTGTCAGGCACGTGAACGAGGTCTAAAATTTGTGCGTTGCGAGACCGAACATGATAGGCCAAACAACCCCCACTCCCGACGACGAATCTGAAGCCCCGCTGGTCCCCGCGGCACCCGTGCCTGTGGAACAGGAAAAAGCAGAGGAATTCGGCGGCCGCGGCGGACTTGATCCGGTGCGGTATGGCGATTGGGAGAAAAACGGACGCTGCATCGATTTCTGATCAGCATTGAGCCAACGCGGCCGCGTGCCGCCCAGCCGAGACAACGAGCCCAGCGAATGGCGACCAGACAACGCCCACTTTCCCCGCACCTTCAGGTGTATCGCTGGCAGATTCAGATGGCCACCTCGATCCTGCATCGAGCCACCGGCATCTTTCTGTCTGTTGGTGCCCTCATCATCGCTGCCGGCCTGCTGGCCCTGATGATGGGGCCCGAGTCCTGGAACTGCTTCACCGGCCATGCCGGGGCCTGGTATGGCCGCGTGTTCCTGTTCGCGTGGACATGGTCGTTCGCCTATCACCTGTGCAATGGCATCCGCCATGTGGTGCAGGACTTCGCCATCGGCTTCAGCATCCCTGCCTTCATCCGCAGCAGCTGGCTGTCGGTCATCGGCAGCCTGGTGATCACCCTGCTGGTGTGGGCCTATGTGATGTTCGGAGGTGCCGCGTGAGCAAGTTCCGTACCCCGCTGAAGAACGTGCGCGGCCTGGGCTCGGCCAAGACCGGCACCGAGCACTTCGTGCACCAGCGCCTGACCGCTGCCGCGCTGGTGGTGCTGGGCATCTGGTTCCTGGTCTTCGTGCTGGGCCTGCTGGGCTCGGATTACGCGACCGCCGCCGCCGCCGTGGCCAAGCCGTGGAATGCAGTGCCGTTGATCGGCCTGCTGATCGCCATGTTCTGGCACGCGCAGCTCGGCATGCAGGTCGTGCTGGAAGACTACATCCACGAATCGCTGCTGGCCCTGGTGCTGCAGACCGCGGTGAAGTTCGTCGCCGTGCTCGGCATGATCGTCAGTGTGTTTGCGGTGGGCCGCATCGCCCTCGGCGTTGCCTGAGCCCAGGCACCTACACAGGAATCCAGATTAGATGTCCGCTTACAAGATCACCGAACACAAGTACGACATGGTCGTGGTCGGCGCCGGCGGTGCCGGCCTGCGCGCCACGTTCGGCCTGGCCGCCAAGGGCCTGCAGACCGTGTGCCTGACCAAGGTCTTCCCGACCCGTTCGCACACCGTTGCCGCCCAGGGCGGTATTTCGGCCGCACTCGGCAACATGGGCGAGGACGACTGGCGCTACCACTTCTTCGACACCATCAAGGGGTCGGACTGGCTGGGCGACCAGGACGCCATCGAGTACATGTGCCGTGAGGCCATCCCGGCCATCATCGAACTGGAACACTACGGCGTGCCGTTCTCGCGCACCGCCGAAGGCAAGATCTACCAGCGTCCGTTTGGTGGCATGACCACCAAGTACGGCGAAGGCCCGGCGGCGCAGCGTACCTGCGCGGCGGCCGACCGTACCGGCCACGCGATGCTGCACACCCTGTACCAGCAGTCGCTGAAGCACGATGCGCGCTTCATGATCGAGTACTTCGCGCTCGACCTGATCTTCGACGACGAAGGCGCCTGCCGCGGCGTGCTGGCCCTGGACATGTCCGATGGCACGCTGCACCTGTTCCGCGCCCAGGGCGTGGTGCTGGCCACCGGCGGCTACGGCCGTGCCTACTTCAGCGCCACCTCGGCGCACACCTGCACCGGCGACGGTGGCGGCCTGGCCATGCGTGCCGGCATCGCCATGCAGGACATGGAGTTCGTGCAGTTCCACCCGACCGGCATCTACGGCGCCGGCTGCCTGATCACCGAGGGTGTCCGCGGTGAAGGCGGCATCCTGCGCAACAGCAGCGGCGAGCGCTTCATGGAGCGCTATGCACCGCACTACAAGGATCTGGCCTCGCGCGACGTGGTCAGCCGTTCGATGACCATCGAGATCCGCGAAGGCCGCGGCGTCGGCGAGCACAAGGACCACATCCTGCTCGACCTGACCCACCTCGGCCCGGGTGTGATCGACGAGAAGCTGCCGGGCATCGCCGAGAGCGCCCGCATCTTCGCCGGCGTCGACGTGCACAAGCAGCCGATCCCGGTCATTCCGACCGTGCACTACAACATGGGCGGCATCCCGACCAACTACCACGGTGAAGTGGTGCAGAAGGTCGGCGACAACGACAACGCCGTGGTGCCGGGCCTGTACGCCATCGGCGAAGCGGCCTGCGTGTCCGTGCACGGCGCCAACCGCCTGGGCTCGAACTCGCTGCTCGACCTGGTGGTGTTCGGCCGTGCGGTGGCCAACCGCTGCGCCGAGACCATCAAGCCGGGTGCCGCGCACAAGCCGCTGCCGGCCGATGCCTGCGACAAGGCGCTGGGCCTGCTGGACAAGCTGCGCCACGCCAACGGCGATACCCCGACCTCGGTCATCCGCGATCGCATGCAGCGCACCATGCAGGCTGACGCGGCCGTCTTCCGCACCAGCCAGACGCTGAAGGAAGGCTGCGAGAAGATGGACAAGATCTTCGACTCGTTCCAGGACGTGAAGGTCTCCGACCGTTCGCTGGTCTGGAACTCGGACCTGATCGAGACCTACGAGCTGAACAACCTGCTGCTCAACGCGGTGGCGACGATCAACTCGGCCGAACAGCGCAAGGAAAGCCGTGGTGCGCATGCGCACGAGGACTATCCCGACCGCGACGACGTCAACTGGCAGAAGCACACCCTGGTCAGCGTCGACGAGAAGGGCAAGTGCAGCTTCGACTACCGTCCGGTGCACATGTACACGTTGACCGACGACGTGTCCGTGGTGCCGCCGAAGCCGCGCGTGTACTGATCCGACCCCGCCTACCATGCAATCCGCGCCCACGGGCGCGGGCCGCCTGAGCCAACGAGAGCAGCCATGGCCGAGTTTTCACTCCCCAAGAATTCCAAGATCACGAAGGGCAAGCACTTCCCCGTCAAGAACGGCGGCAAGAATGTGCGCACCTTCAAGATCTACCGCTGGAGTCCGGACGACGACAGCAACCCGCGCACCGATACCTATGAAGTCGATCTGGACGCCTGTGGCCCGATGGTCCTGGACGCCCTGATCAAGATCAAGAACGAGATCGACCCGACCCTGACCTTCCGCCGTTCCTGCCGCGAAGGTATCTGTGGTTCGTGCGCGATGAACATCGACGGCACCAACACCCTGGCCTGCACCCGAGCCATCTCGGACTGCGGCAAGAAGGAAGTGCCGATCTACCCGCTGCCGCACATGAACGTGGTCAAGGATCTGGTTCCGGACCTGACCCACTTCTACGCGCAGTACGCCTCGATCAAGCCGTGGATCCGCACCCAGACCCCGGCACCGCCGGACCGCGAGCGCCTGCAGTCGCCGGAAGACCGCAAGAAGCTCGACGGCCTGTACGAGTGCATCCTGTGCGCCTGCTGCTCGACCAGCTGCCCGAGCTACTGGTGGAACGGCGAGCGTTACCTGGGCCCGGCGATCCTGCTGCAGGCCTATCGCTGGATCATCGACTCGCGCGATGAGGACACCGGTGCGCGCCTGGACGATCTGGAAGATCCGTTCAAGCTGTACCGCTGCCATACCATCATGAACTGCGCCCGGACCTGCCCGAAGGGCCTGAACCCGGCGCTGGCGATCGCCGAGATCAAGAAGCTGATGATGGAGCGCCGCGCCTGATACAGGCCTGGCAGTACCCGGTGGAGCCACGTCACGCGAGGCTGCGCCACCCAGTAGAGCCACGCCATGCGTGGCTTTGCTGTATCTGGAGAAGCACGATGGAAGACGATGTCCTGCTGAAGAAGCTGCGCTGGCGCTGCCGCCGCGGCATGCGCGAACTGGACCAGCTGTTCGGCCGCTACCTGGACCGTGAGTGGAGCACTGCACCGACCGGAGAGCGCGAGGTTTTCCTGTTCCTGCTCGACTGCGAGGACGATAAGTTGTGGCGCTGGTTCATGGGCTATGAGGCCTGCCCGCATGCGCACGCGATCCCCCTCATGCAGAAGATCCTCGCCCTCAAGCCTTGAGTGGCGCCCCTCGCGGCTGCAGGCCGCCGCCCAGTTGGCGGTGCTGCTGGCCTCCCCCTGGTTGTTGCGCGCCTCGGATCTGCCTGCGCGGCTGCTGATGCCCGCGCTGCTGCTGGCCTGGGGCGTCGGCTTGGCCGAACTGGCCTGGCGCCAGCGCAGGCCGCGCGTGCAGGTGCTTCTGCCTCCGCTTCCCGAGGCATTGCAGGTGGCCGGACGGGACGTCGATACGCCACGGCTGGTGGTGCGTGGCCCATGGTTGTTGTTGCTGTGGCGTGAGGATCGGCGCCGCCGGCGCCTGCTGTTCTGGCCGGATGTGCTCGATTCAGGGCAGCGACGTGAACTGCGACTGGCCGTGGCCACACGCAGCGTTTCCCGTCGGCCCCGGTCAATGGCACCATAAGCTGAATTGACCGGCGTGCCTGCATGTTCAAACCCATTCCCGTGGCCATCGGCCTGCGCTACCTGCGCGCCAAGCGCCGCAACGGCTTCATTTCCTTCATCTCGATGGCATCGATCCTGGGCATCGCGCTCGGCGTTACGGTGCTGATCACCACCCTGGCGGTGATGAGCGGTTTCCAGAAGGAAATCCGCAGCCGCCTGCTGCAGATGACCGCCCATACCACCATCAGCCGCGACGGCGAGCCGATGCCGGACTGGATGCGGGTGGTTGATGTTGCCCGCAAGGATCCGCGCGTGGCGGGTGCCGCGCCGTACATCGAGATCCAGTCGATGATCAGCGGCCCGCGCGTGCAGGGCGCGATCATCCAGGGCATCGATCCGGCGCTGGAGCCGAACGTCTCGGTGATCGACAGGAAGGTCACCAAGGGCAGCTATGACAGCCTCAAGCCGGGCAGCTTCAACCTGCTGCTGGGCAAGGAGCTGGCGATCTGGCTGGGCGTGGACGTTGGCGACCAGGTGCTGGTGACCTTTGCCGAAGTGCAGGGCACGCCGGCCGGTGCGGTGCCACGGATGAAGCGCTTCACCGTCAGCGGCATCTTCGAGGCCGGGTACAACGAGGTCGATCGCGGCGTCGGCTTCGCCAACATGCAGGACCTCGAGCGTGTTCTGCGCAGTGACGGCGCCACCGGCGTGCGGCTGAAACTGCACGACATGGACCGTTCGCTGGAAGTGGGCGTGGACTTGGCGCAGAGCCTCGGCGGTGCCTACCGCGTGAGTGACTGGACGCAGCAGAACGCCAACCTCTACCACTCGCTGCGCATGGAGAAGGTGGTGATGGGCATCCTGCTGTCGCTGATCATCGCCATGGGGGCCTTCAACCTGGTGTCCTCGCAGGTGATGCTGGTGACCGACAAGCAGGCCGACATTGCCATCCTGCGCACCCTGGGCCTGACCCCGGGCGGGGTGATGCAGGTGTTCATGGTGCAGGGCTCGTTGATCGGCATCTTCGGCACGCTGGCCGGCCTGATCGGTGGCATCACCCTGACCCTCAACCTGGAGCGCATCCTCGGCGCCATCGAGAGCGTGTTCAACGTCAAGCTGCTGCCGGAGGATGTCTATTACATCACCGGCCTGCCGACCGACATGCAGACCGGCGACGTGGTGGCGATCACCGTGGTCGCGCTGCTGATGAGCTTCCTGGCCACCCTGTATCCCGCCTGGCGGGCAGCACGCACCCAGCCGGCGGAGGCCCTGCGTTATGAATAAGGTCGTCAACCGCGGCGATGAAGTGATCCGCGCCGAAGCGCTGGGCAAGACCTATGCCGAAGGACGCATGCAGACCCCGGTGTTCGATGGGCTGGACCTGACCGTGACTGCTGGCGAGACGGTGGCGATCATCGGTGCCTCCGGTGCCGGCAAGAGCACGCTGCTGCACCTGCTGGGCGGCCTGGACATTCCGACTGCCGGCGAAGTGTATGTGACCGGCCAGCGCATGTCGGCGCTGTCGGATACCGCGCGCGGCCTGCTGCGCAACCAGGCGCTGGGCTTCGTCTACCAGTTCCATCACCTGCTGCCGGAGTTCACCGCGCTGGAAAACGTGATGATGCCGGTGCTGCTGGCCGGCACCGCCGTGGCCGAGGCGAGCAGCCGGGCCACCACGCTGCTGGAAGCGGTCGGCCTCGGCCATCGCCTGGACCACAAGCCGGGCGAGCTGTCCGGCGGCGAACGCCAACGTGCCGCAGTGGCGCGCGCGCTGGTCAATCATCCGGCCTGCGTACTCGGCGACGAGCCGACCGGTAACCTGGATGACCGCACCGCCGGCACCGTGTTCGAGCTGATGCTGGAACTCAACCGCGCGCGTCATACCAGCCTGGTGCTGGTGACCCACGACCGCAGCTTGGCACGGCGCCTGGACCGGGTGCTGGAGCTACGCGAAGGGCGCCTGCACGCACTGGCCCACGCCGACGTCTGAGCGCTGGGACCGCTTTGGTAGAGGCCGGCCTTGGGTGGCTGCTCCTGCAGGGCAAGCGCCAACCAAGGTTGGCGTCTACCGTGGTCCGGCCAGTAGCCGCCGACCGGCGGCTGAATGGGGCGCGAGCCGTCGCGCCGGCGTTGCCAGCCCGGGCGCATGATGGCGACAGTTCCCCGAGGAGATCGCCATGAAGACCCCGATCCTGATGGCCGGACTCTGCCTGGCACTGGCCGCCTGTGCGACCACCGGCCGGCTCAGCAGTACCGAGAAACTGGATCTGTACCGTGCCCACGCCGGCGCGCCGCAGAATGACATGCAGTTCTTTGGCAGCCTCAATGGCTGGACCGAGCTGGGCGACAGTGCGCTGGCGGTGTGGACCCGTCCCAGCGAAGCCTATCTGCTGGAGTTGAATGGTCCCTGCCAGGACCTGCCATATGCGACCGCCATCGGCCTGACCAGCAGCATGGGCCGCGTGTCGTCGCGCTTCGACAAGGTGCTGGTGCGCGACCCCACCGGCGGCCCGCGCCTGCCGTGCTTCATCAACAGCATCCGCAAGCTGGACGTGAAGGCCCTGCGTGCGTCCGAGCAGGAGCTGCGACAGGCGCAGGTGCAGGAGCGCGAGGAATCCGGGAAATAAACGGGTAGCGCCGGGGCAAGCCCCGCCGGATCCAGGGCCCCCGGGCAGGCCCCCCGCGACCCGCCCGGGAGGCGTGCCGAAACAAACCCCCCCGCGTGACTTCGGGCATATAGAAAAACAAAAATTCCACTTAACCCTAAAAGAAACCACCAAT
>NZ_JAVFVN010000115.1:0-357 GCF_030910085.1 Stenotrophomonas maltophilia group sp. RNC7
CGACGCTGGCACCTACGTGACCAAGTCTCTCTGAGGGAGATCGCCAGACGGCTTGGCGTCTCCCGTAACACCGTCCGGAAGTACCTAAGAACCGACACGACGGAACCCAACTATTCGACTCGACGGACGCCAAGTGCCCTAGATTCCTATGCCTTCAAGCTTTCGGTCTGGCTAAAAACTGAGGCGAACAAACCCCGTAAATGACGCAGAACCTTGAAGCGGGTGCACGCCGATCTGTGTGCGCTCGGATTCAATGGATCGTACGACCGAGTCGCAGCCTTCGCTAGGCAATGGAAGGTGGATCAGTTAGACCGGGTCAAGGCTGCGAGCAAAGGAACACCCGGGATTCCAACTTTG
>NZ_JAVFVN010000130.1:0-410 GCF_030910085.1 Stenotrophomonas maltophilia group sp. RNC7
GTCTGCCTTAAAATATCTTTTGATTTTGAGAATGTACTAAAAAGCTGGTCATCTAAGTCATTTCTATCTGTTAGCACCACAATCGTTGGATTATTAAGTTCCTTAACCAATTGTGCAGCGTAATAAACCATAGAAAAACTCTTCCCTGATCCTTGAGTATGCCAAATGACCCCGATTTTTCTATCTCCCTCTTCACTAACAGCAACTTTTGTTTTCTCAACTGCCTTTTTCACAGCAAAGTACTGATGATAGGCAGCCAGTATTTTGATGACAGTCTTCTTATCTCCTATCTTGTTGCCATTTGGGTCAAAGTCTTCTTCCTTTGACTCTTGAAACAATAAGAAGTTTTCAATGATATCAAGCAGCCTCTCTTTTTGCAACATCCCATTAATCATCACTTCATATTGAGG
>NZ_JAVFVN010000135.1:0-359 GCF_030910085.1 Stenotrophomonas maltophilia group sp. RNC7
TAATAGGTCAGTTAAATGCTTTGAAAGAAAAATATCCCAATATCATAAAGGCTGTGAGGGGGAGAGGGTTGATGATTGGGGTTGAGGTTGGGGCGCATGTCAACCAAATTAAGGAATTGGCACAGACTAAAAAATTGTTATTAAATTCAACCAGTGATACCGTCATTCGACTATTGCCACCTTTATCTATAAGCCAAGATGAAATCAATGAATTTTTAAATATATTGGAAGAGGTTCTAATGCAATGCAATCAGTGAAGAATGAAGGGGGAGCTATGATTAAATTTCAAAAATTTCAAGGGACAGGAAATGATTTCATCATATTCAAGGAAGATGATATAGGCACTATCCATCATGGTA
>NZ_JAVFVN010000179.1:0-313 GCF_030910085.1 Stenotrophomonas maltophilia group sp. RNC7
AAGTCTCCGCCCATACAGTCTATGGCGATGCGTATCACGGGTGCCAGGTATCAGCGCTCAGCCGAATTGGTCCGAGTACGAGTTCGGCCCGGGGGCCTTATTCGTCGGCCTTGGTCTTCAGGACCTTGCGGCCACGGTAGAAGCCGTTGGGGCTGATGTGATGACGCAGGTGCGTTTCGCCCGTGGTCGGTTCGATAGCCGTCGACGGATTCACCAGAAAATCGTGCGAGCGGTGCATACCGCGCTTGGACGGGGACTTCTTGTTTTGTTGAACAGCCATGATGACTCCTAGAAACGGGGCGCATTGTACGCG
>NZ_JAVFVN010000186.1:0-470 GCF_030910085.1 Stenotrophomonas maltophilia group sp. RNC7
AATATTCTTGCTCATTTATTAACAGAGAATACTTTTTCTTATCTTTTGTTTTTAATTCTGTTTTTTCCAGGAAGTTTATTATATCCTCTTCATTTATAAAATAAGTCTCTTTCCCTTTATATAACTGTTTTGTCGCATATAGATGCCCTGTGGTTATATGTTTCTTTATTTGACTAGCTGATACTTTCAGTCTTTTGGCAAGCTCTTGTACTGTTATACCTGGTGGTCTTTTTAACTCTTCAGATAATTTTTCTATATCATCTGTATAAAATAATCTTGTTCCATCATTTTGCCAATCATCATAAACAGGTTTTAAAATACCTTCTCGAACATATTTATGAATCGTTGATTCAGCTATATTTAAAAATTCAGCAGCTGCTTTAGTTGACATTTTTTCGCGAGTATCAAAATGCATTATTACACCTTCAATCTTTTATACTTCACCATTAAATAAATATAAACCTTAATTC
>NZ_JAVFVN010000224.1:0-650 GCF_030910085.1 Stenotrophomonas maltophilia group sp. RNC7
AACCATCTTCGTCGCATGACCGAATACTCTGACTTTGACCGTTTGGGCGAAGAACGCATCCGCGGGGCTTGTAGAGATCACTTGGGCATCCTGGAAGCCATCGAGAGCAATGATTTTGAATTTGCTGCCGCTCTGCTCAAACGCCATATAAGTCGTTCGGGCGCTGAAGACATTTAATCTGATCTCCGTACAAATGTTATTTCTCGGCATCGACTCTTCAACGCATTCTTGCCCGGCCAATCAAGCTGATAAATCGCCGGTTTGAAACGTTGCCGATATTGATAAAGGGCTCAGCCGCTTGCGTATGTCTTTATGTGAATAAACGAGCTACCTGCTTAGTAGTCCAAGTTTTCATCCGCTCCCTAAGCTCGCTTCAGATTCCAAATAAAGAACGTTCCGAAATTTAGCCCAAGTTACACGAAGCCAACTTCGTTCAGACTGCCAGCCAAGAATTCTATTTGCATATGGACGCTATGACGTTTCCTATGGCGCCCGTTTCTACGATACTAAGCAGGCTCTCGGGTAAGAAGAAGGATTTTCGCCGTAGAAGCAAATCCATTCGATAACGAGCGACAATGTGTCATCGTCAGTTGCAGGTGGGTCCGCTATTACGACATTTGAAAGAGTGGAAGAGTCACCTCTTATCGTTG
>NZ_JAVFVN010000282.1:0-8479 GCF_030910085.1 Stenotrophomonas maltophilia group sp. RNC7
TGCTTACATCCACGGCTTCTACAATCCAGCCCGGCTACACTCGGCGCTGGGCTACCACTCGCCTAACAACTACGCCCGGCAGCTCCGGGCTGCCGCCTGAAACGGCTTCATGGCGTCCGTTTTCAGGGGGCCAGATCACACACCCCTGCGCAACCCACCCTCCCGGCCACGGACACTTTCCGTGCGCGTCCACCCCGGGTTGAAGAAGGAAGAGCAAGAGCCGCATTACTTCCGGGGTCAGATCCGTTTTCCGCAGGAAAACGGATCTGACCCCTCTTTTCACCTGGAAACCCAACGCTCTTTCCGTCCGGCACCGAAATGCCGGGAGGGCTGGGCCGGGGTGGGCAGGCAGGACCGTTGGCGCCATGGGCCCGAGGCACGCCTCGGGCGGGTTGGGCAGGACGCCCAACCCCGGTCTTGCCGTGTGCGCAGGACAGCGCACACGAGCAAGGCGCCATCGAGCCCCCATGGACGGGTTTACGGCGTGTCCTGCCTGCCCCTCCCGCCCCGCCAAACACGCAGCAACCCAGAGCCATGAACCACGCTGTTGCTGTTGCCTTTGCCTGCGCTCCGGCTTGAAACGGGTGCCGGGCAGCGCCCGGCCGGGTATCCTTTCCCTCTGATGTCCGACCTTGTCCATGCCAGCCGCGAAGCCCTCAGCGAAGGCGGCGCGCTCGCCTCGCACCTGGATGCCTTCGTCCCGCGTCCGGCACAGCTGCACCTGACCGCAGCCATTGCCGACGCGCTGCAGCAGCGGGACCTGCTGCTGGCCGAGGCCGGTACCGGCACCGGCAAGACCTTCGCTTATCTGGTGCCGGTGCTGCTGTCCGGGCTGCGCACCATCATCTCCACCGGTACCCGCGCGCTGCAGGACCAGCTCTACCACCGCGATCTGCCGCGCGTGCGCCAGGCGCTGGGCGTCGGCCTGCGCAGCGCGCTGCTGAAGGGGCGCGCGAACTACCTGTGCCGCTACCGACTGCAGCAGGCGCGGGGCGAGCCGCGGTTTTCCAGTCCCGAACAGGCCGCGCAGTTCCAGCGCATCCTGGCGTGGTCCGGCCACTCGGAGTTCGGTGACATCGCCGAACTGGAGGGCCTGGCCGATGACTCGCCGCTGCTGCCGATGGTCACCTCCACTGTCGACAATTGCCTGGGCACCGATTGCCCATTCTGGGACGACTGCTTCGTGGTGCGCGCACGGCAGCGTGCGCAGGCCGCCGACGTGGTGGTGGTCAACCACCACCTGCTGCTGGCCGATCTGGCACTGAAACAGGACGGCTTCGGCGAGTTGCTGCCGGGGGCGCAGGCCTTTGTCATCGACGAGGCACACCAGCTGCCCGAACTGGCAGCGCAGTTCTTCGGCGAAGGTTTCGGCATGCGCCCATGGCAGGAACTGGGTCGCGACTGCCTGGCTGAAGCGCGCGGCGTAGGGGGCGCACAATCGGCGCTGCAGGAGCCGGTCGACCAGTTGCAACAGGCGTTGCTGGCGTTGCGTTCGGCGATGGAGGGGCTCCCGCCGCGGGGTACGCAGTGGCGTGCGCTGGCCATGCCACAGGTCCGCGACGGTTTCGATACGGTGATGGCCGGCCTGGTGGCGCTGGAGCAGGCACTTCAACCGCTGCGCGCATCGGCGGCGGGTCTGGACGCCTGCCATGCGCGGGCGCGCGAGGCGGTGTCGCGGTTGCAGCGCTGGCTGGGCGATGATGAACCCACCCTCGATTTCGATGCCGATCCGGCGGACCACGCCAGTGCCACCGATGTGCTCTGGTACGAACTCACGCCGCGGGGTTTCCGCTGCCAGCGCACGCCGATGGATGTGTCCGGCCCGCTGCGCGAGCATCGCGAGCGCAGCCGCGCGGCATGGATCTTCACCTCGGCCACGCTGACCGTGGGCAATGGATTCGACCACATCGCCACGCGCCTGGGCCTGGACGATCCGCATACCCTGGTCCAGCCGAGTCCGTTCAACTGGCCCGAGCAGGCGTTGTGCTACCTCCCGGAAGGCCTGCCTGATCCGACTGCACGGGGCTTCGGAACCGCGCTGATCCAGACCCTTCGGCCGGTGCTGCAGGCATCGCAGGGCAGGGCATTCCTGTTGTTCGCCTCGCACCGTGCATTGCGCGAGGCGGCCGAAGCACTGCGCGACGGGCCATGGCCGTTGTTCGTGCAGGGTGAGGCACCGCGCGCGACGCTGCTGCAGCGCTTCCGTGAATCGGGCAATGGCGTGCTGCTGGGCTCGGCCAGTTTCCGCGAGGGCGTGGACGTGGTCGGCGAAGCGCTGAGTGTGGTGATGATCGACAAGCTGCCGTTCGCGGCACCGGACGATCCGGTGTACGAGGCACGGCTGGAGGCGATCCGCAGCCAGGGCGGCAATCCGTTCCGCGACGAACAGTTGCCGCAGGCGGTGATCGCACTGAAGCAGGGTGTCGGTCGCCTGATCCGCAGCGAAAGCGACCGTGGCGTGCTGGTCCTGTGCGATCCGCGCCTGCTCAACCGTGGCTATGGCCGGGTCTTCCTGGATTCACTACCACCCTTCCGCCGCACCCGCAGCCTGGCCGATGTGCAGGCCTTCTTTACGCCACAATGGCTGCCCGTGGCTGATGATGCGGCTGACCCGGCCGCTGTTGCGCCGGGCCCGGAGCCGGCTCCCGGTGCCACGTTCCCCCTGTTCTGACCTGATCTGATGAAACTGCTCGCCTTTGAAACTGCCACCGAAGCCTGCTCCGTTGCCCTGCATGTCGATGGGCAGGTGCTGGAACGCTTCGAGATCGCCCCGCGCCGGCATGCCGACCTGAGCCTGCCATGGGCCGAGGCGCTGCTGGCCGAAGCCGGCATCAGCCGTCGCCAGCTCGATGGCATCGCGCTCAGTCGCGGCCCGGGGGCGTTCACCGGTGTGCGCCTGGCGATCGCCATCGCCCAAGGCATCGCGTTGGCATTGGACCGCCCGCTGCTGCCGGTTTCGACGCTGCAGGTGCTGGCGCTGCGGGCACCGGTGGAAGAAACGCAGATCCTGTCGGCAATCGATGCCCGGATGGGCGAACTCTATGTCGCGCGCTTCGAACGCGTGGACGGCCTGCCGGTCGTGCAGGATGCCGAGCGCGTCTGCGCCCCTTCCGGGGTGACGTTGCCGGAAGGAATGTCGGCCTACGGTGTCGGTACCGGTTTCGGCGCGGCCGACGGCGCGCTGGTGGCACAGTGGGGCAGTGGCCTGCGCGGTTTCGATGCTGCGGCATTGCCGCGGGCGTCGGACGTGCTGGCACTGGCCGTGCCGGCGTTCGCGCGTGGCGAGGCGATCGCACCGGAGAAGGTCGAGCCGGCGTACCTGCGCGACAACGTGGCACTGACCCTGGTCGAGCAGCAGGCGGCGCGAGAAGCGAAGGCGAAGGCCAACGGCTGAGCCCCTCGTGGCGGAGCGCGAAAGCACGAGCCGCGCTTGGCCGGGCGAGGTGGGTGCGCGGGGGACGCCGTGAACCCCCAGTCCGGCCCAGCCGCTGGCGGCTGGGCGTTCGGGGGCTTGCGAAGCAATGCTTCGCAAGCGAAGCGCCCTCACCCATGGGGGCTTAGCCGCGCCATCCATGGCGCGGATTCATCTGGCCCCCCGTCAGCGGACGCCAAGAAGCGATACTTTGATCGCACTTGGAGGTCCCTTATGTCCCGTATCACCCGTCGTAGCTACACCGATGAGTTCAAGCACCAAGCCGTGGAGTTGGCCGAGTCGCTCGGACCTGCCGCAGCAGCCCGTCAGCTGGAGATGTCGGTCAAGACGCTGGCAAATTGGCTTGACGCGGTCCGTGCTGGCCGGTCGTTGACCTCTGAGGCTCGCAGGCCAGCCACCGACCTGGAAAGCGAGATCAGCCGCCTTCGGGCCGAGAACGCCAATCTGAAGATGGAGCGGGAAATCCTAAAAAAAGCGGCGGCGTTCTTTGCCAGAGAGTCCAAGTGAGGTACGCCTTCGTCGCCAGTCAAAGGACTCACTACCCGACCAGGTTGCTGTGTCGGGTTCTTGGGGTTTC
The DNA here is from genome assembly GCF_030910085.1 of Stenotrophomonas maltophilia group sp. RNC7. Classification (NCBI taxonomy): domain Bacteria; kingdom Pseudomonadati; phylum Pseudomonadota; class Gammaproteobacteria; order Lysobacterales; family Lysobacteraceae; genus Stenotrophomonas; species Stenotrophomonas maltophilia group sp. RNC7. The sequence continues at coordinate 4,011 of NZ_JAVFVN010000282.1, forward strand.
TGTCTCTGGATTCCATGACTACCTGCGCCGGCAGTGTGCCCAAACGTGCGATGTCGATTCGGCCCTCCGTACCGAGCTTCGGGCCATTCATGTGACCAGCAAGCGCAGTTATGGGCGACGTCGGCTGGTCAGGGCCTTACGAGCCAGGAATCATCCAGTCGGCCACAAGCGCGTGGCACGGTTAATGGCCGAGGAGCGAATCCAGGGCAAGACCAAAGGCCGATTCCGACCCAAATCCTCCGGCGGATCATCTCAGCTCGCCCCCAACCTGCTGGATCGGCAATTTGCCCCCGGAACCGGACCGACGGCCTGGGTCGGGGATATCACGTATGTCCCCACCCGCCAGGGATGGCTGCATCTGGCCGTGGTCATCAGCGTCCAGACCCGGCAGGTGCTGGGCTACAGTGTTTCCAAGCGTCTGACTGAAGAGCTGGTGGTGAAAGCATTTGCCAATGCTTGGGCTCTGCATCCACAACGACCCGGCCTGATCTTCCATTCAGATCGTGGTGGGCAGTACTGGGGGAACCAGTTTCGCCAGCTGCTGCAGTCCCATGAGGTGGTCCAAAGCATGAGCCGGCCTGGCAATTGCTGGGACAACGCGGTGGCCGAGAGCTTCTTTGCCACGCTCAAGACAGAAGAGGCTGCCGAGCCTTACGCCAGTAGAGAACAAGCCAGCCAGTCCATCGCTGCTTACATCCACGGCTTCTACAATCCAGCCCGGCTACACTCGGCGCTGGGCTACCACTCGCCTAACAACTACGCCCGGCAGCTCCGGGCTGCCGCCTGAAACGGCTTCATGGCGTCCGTTTTCAGGGGGCCAGATCAATCCACGCCATGCGTGGGTGGCCCCCCCCCCCGAAATCCATCTGGAGAAGAGCCCCCTTTTGTTAAAGGGGGCGCGCCGACAGGCGCGGGGATTAGGAGGAATGCGCGGACCTGAATGTTGACGATTTGCGTATCGCCGACGGGCGATACACAAATCGTCAACATTCAGGTATAAGCTGTTCTCCCGATGGAGACAGACACTACACGCTTGGGTCTGATCGAAGCCGGAGCTCCGTTTTCTGCTCCGGGCGCCGAAGCATCGCCCAACGCCACGACGCTGCATCGCCCCGGTTCGGTCCGGCTGCTCTCGCTTGATGCCCACGGACGCGTACTGGACTGGATCACCTGGCAAGATGCGGCCTGCCTCTACGCCCGCGAGGCAGTGGCTTGGACGCTTGGCGATCCCTGCCTGCACATCCACGGTGGCACCAACCGCTTCAGCGGCCTGCAGAGCGGCATGGACCTGCACCCGATCATCGCTGCCCGCGGCCACGCCCGCTCCCGCGCGATCGACCCGACGCCGAACCTGACCAACCAGGCCCTGTTCGCCCGCGACGCCCATCTGTGCATGTACTGCGGCCAGCAGTTCACCCGCCCCACGCTCACCCGCGACCATGTCATGCCGCTGTCCAAAGGTGGCCTGGACTGCTGGGAAAACGTGGTCACCGCGTGCTTCCACTGCAATTCGCGCAAGAGCGACCGCACCCCGCAGCAGGCCGGCATGCCCCTGCTGGCAGTGCCTTACCGGCCCAGCTGGATCGAGCACCTGATCCTGTCCAACCGCAACATCCTGGCCGACCAGATGGCCTTCCTGAAGGCGCAGTTGCCCAAGCGCTCGAAACTGAGCACCTGAACGCCCGAACATGCAACCCTCACCGTCCTGTCACGGACGGCGGCGTTTGCTTGCCCCACCCCCGTTTGAGGGCGAAAATGGGCGTTCAGAAAAAGTGCGAACATGATGATCGACTCTGCCCGCTATCCCCGCCTCGCGCGCATCCAGACACCGGATGACCTGCGCACGTTCGACGAATCCGAATTGAGGGCGGTCGCCGACGAACTGCGCGCCTACCTCATCGAATCGGTGGGCAAGAGCGGAGGCCACTTCGCCGCCGGCCTGGGCGTCATCGAGCTCACCGTGGCCCTGCACTACCTGTACCAGACCCCGGTCGACCAGCTGGTGTGGGACGTCGGCCATCAGACCTACCCGCACAAGATCCTGACCGGCCGCCGCGACGAGATCCATACCGTCAAGCAGAAGGACGGTGTCGCGCCGTTCCCGAAGCGCGAGGAAAGCGAGTACGACACCTTCGGCGTCGGCCACTCCTCCACCTCGATCTCGGCCGCGCTCGGCATGGCCATCGCCCGCCAGTCCGAAGGCGACGACCGCAAGGTCGTGGCGGTGATCGGTGACGGCGCGATGACTGCCGGCATGGCGTTCGAGGCGCTGATGCACGCTGGTGGCATGGAGCCGGAGCCGAACCTGCTGGTGATTCTCAACGACAACAACATGTCGATCTCCGAGGCAGTGGGCGGCCTGACCAAGATGCTGGGCCGAGCGACCGGCAGCCGTACGCTCAACGCGCTGCGCGAAGGTGGCAAGAAGATCCTCGGTGACAAGAAGAACAACCCGGCGCGTTTCGTGAAGCGCTGGGAAGAACACTGGAAGGGCATGTTCGTGCCCTCCACGATGTTCGAGGAAATGGGCTTCCACTACACCGGCCCGATCGACGGCCACGACATGCCGGCCCTGTTGTCCACCCTGAAGACGCTGCGCGCCTCCAAGGGCCCGAAGCTGCTGCATGTGATGACCACCAAGGGCAAGGGCTACGAGCCGGCGGAAGGCGATCAGATCGGTTACCACGCCGTGGGCCCGTTCGATCCGGACAAGGGCCTGGTGGCCAAGGCCGGGGCCAAGAAGCCGACCTATACCGATGTATTCAGCGACTGGCTGTGCGATGCCGCCGCCGCCGAGCCGCGCCTCTACGGCATCACCCCGGCGATGCGCGAAGGCTCCGGCCTGGTGCGCTTCAGCAAGGAGTACCCCCAGCGCTATTTCGACGTGGCGATCGCCGAGCAGCACGCGGTCACCCTCGCCGCCGGCATGGCCACTCAGGGTGGCAAGCCGGTGGTGGCGATCTACTCCACTTTCCTGCAGCGTGCGTACGACCAGCTGGTGCACGACGTGGCGATCCAGGATCTGGACGTGCTGTTTGCGATCGACCGCGCTGGCGTGGTCGGTCCGGACGGCGCGACCCACGCCGGCAACCTCGACCTCAGCTTCCTGCGCTGCGTGCCGAACATGGTGGTGATGGCACCCTCCAATGAAGCCGAGTGCCGGCAGATGCTCAGCACCGGCCTGCAGCACCCGGGTCCGGCTGCCGTGCGCTACCCGCGCGGTACGGGTACCGGCGTTGCGGCCGGCACCGACCTGTCGACCCTGCCGATCGGCAAGGGCGAGCTGCGCCTGCAGGGCAACCGCATCGCCCTGCTTGCCTTCGGCAGCACCGTGCCCGCCGCCGAGCAGGTCGGCCGCGAACTGGGCCTGAGCGTGGTCAACATGCGCTTCATCAAGCCACTGGATCGCGAGCTGGTGCTGGCCATGGCCGCCCAGCACGAGGGCCTGGTCACGATCGAAGACAACGTCGTGGCCGGTGGTGCCGGTTCCGGTGTCGGTGAACTGCTCAATGCCGAAGGCGTGCTGCGTCCGATCCTGCACCTGGGCCTGCCCGACAGCTACCAGCACCACGCCAGCCGCGAGGACCTGCTGGCCGAAGCCGGTATCGATGCGGCCGGCATCCGCGCCGCCGTGCTCAAGCGTTGGCCGCAGCTGGCCGCAGGCAGCCCGCCGCTGAGTGCCGCGGGCTGAGGCCGATCAGGAATCCACGCATCACGGGAAGGTGCAGCCGAAGGCTCGCACCTCCCACGGTGGAAGCAGGTGGTTCCACGCCATGCGTGGATGGCCGAACCCCGCAGGCCTGCCCCGGCAGGCGCCCCACGCTCAACCGTAACTGACCGCTTCCACGAACGCCCCGCTGGCCTCCACGCGCACGGCGGCGCGCTGCCCGGTGTCGACGAAGTGCAGGCGGGCCAGGGTCTCGGCAAAGTCATAGGCTCGTGCGCCATCACGGAACTCGATCGGCTCCGGCCTATCCGGGTGCAGCACGCGCCACTGGCGCTGTTCGCATTGCAGGCGGATCAACATGCAGCTCACTCCTTGAGGCAGCGTATCGACGGCGGCGCGATGCTGATGCCGGCTACGGCAATCGACATCACCGGGTATCAGGGCACGCAGGGCGCCCTGGTCACAGACGATACGTCGTTCAAAATGTGAGCTGTATCAGATTATTCTGATTTTCACGGGTTGAACCCGTAAAGCTCAGTTCACCTGGAACTGCGCCCTGCAGCCATCGCTCACCCAGATGCCGCGGCGATCCCAGCCCCAGCTCTGACCTTCGATGCAGGCACTGCGCGAGTCCTGGCGGATCAGGCGCACGCCCCGGCGGATGAAGTGACCCCCGGGAGTTGGACATCAGATCCAACCCCGAGGGATACATGAACAGATACGACGCGCGTTTCAAACTGCAGGTCGCCAAAGAGGCCTGCAAGACCTCCACATCGGTCAAAGCCGTTGCTCGTCGCTACGG
>NZ_JAVFVN010000295.1:0-458 GCF_030910085.1 Stenotrophomonas maltophilia group sp. RNC7
CTCGATCCAGGTCGTCCTATAACGCAGCTGCAGGATGCCGCTGCAGCCAGTAAGCAGAAGCGGCCCTAGGGCCGCTTCGTCATCAACCGATGGTTGTATGTTGTATTGCGATACAACATACAACACGCTACAGCTTAGCCCCTCGTGACGCTGTTCGGCGGCCTGAACTCCTTCCTGGCCATTTCCAGCCCGGCCTTAACGGCCCAGCCGCCCCACAAAATTAAAAAAAAAGCGCCCAAAAAAAACCCCAACCCCGCATCATAAATGTACCCAAAAACAAACCCCCCCCCCCCCTGATTACCGCCACCAACCCCCCCCAAATTTAAAATATACAATACAACACCCCCCCAAAAAAACCAAATACACCAACCCAACCGCCCCCCGGAATCCATAAACCAAAAAATTCCCCAACCCCCCCCCCACCAAAACCAATAAAAATTTACCCAACAACAACCCAA
>NZ_JAVFVN010000625.1:0-453 GCF_030910085.1 Stenotrophomonas maltophilia group sp. RNC7
TCTTTTTAAACCCTTTTTAAAGCCTTTAACCTCATTTAACATAATTCTATTCGTTTCAAATAAAACTACAATCATGGAGCTTCAGAGAAGCGTAGGGCATATATCTATCTTTGGCTCGAACCCTAATTGTCTTTATAAACATACTCAATTCTTAAAAGGTCTTTTGTAGGTATTACTGTTCTAACTCTCTTAGAATCTAAATAGGAGAAATAGTCTTTGTCTATATCAAAATCTTCAAACTTGATATCCTTACCTTCACATGTCTTATCATCTTGTTTGTAAACTACTTTTATATGTTTTATATGTTTTACTAAGCCTTCCGAATGAACTGCATATATACCCCATATTATTGAAATATTGATCATGTATATAGATATAGCAGCAGATATAATGTTTGCTGCTGATATTCCTTGTGAAGTTGTAATTTCACTTGTATATAAATTAATAGCTGCT
>NZ_JAVFVN010000447.1:0-319 GCF_030910085.1 Stenotrophomonas maltophilia group sp. RNC7
CTGGCTTTTCGCCACCAACCACAAAGACATCGGGACGATGTATCTCATCTTCTCGTTCGTCATGCTGCTCGAAGGCGGCACGCTGGCGCTGCTGCTGCGTACCGAGCTGTTCGAGCCGGGCCTGCAGTTCTTCCGCCCCGAACTGTTCAACCAGTTCACCACCATGCACGGCCTGATCATGGTGTTCGGCGCCATCATGCCGGCGTTCGTGGGCTTCGCGAACTGGATGATCCCGATGCAGATCGGCGCGTCCGACATGGCGTTCGCCCGCATGAACAACTTCAGCTTCTGGCTGCTGCCGGTGGCCGCGATCATGCTG
>NZ_JAVFVN010000452.1:0-416 GCF_030910085.1 Stenotrophomonas maltophilia group sp. RNC7
CGCTGCTGCGGCCGCCGTCGCCCTGTCGGCGTTCCAGGTTGGCGATCTTCTGCGCCTGCTCCTCGATCTTGCGATTGAGCGCATCATTGCTGGCGCGCAACTGCTCCAACGCCTTGCCCTGATCGGCGACACGCTGCACCAGATTCTCCAGATCACGCACTGTCATGCCGGCACGCACCCGGCTGTCGTTGCCGACGACCACCAGGCTGTCGTCCCAGGGACGGGAAATGACCTGGTCCTTCAACACCGCCTGGGCCGAGGCGGCAAAGGCCGCCGAGCCTGTGGCGACCAGTAGCGCCAACCGCAACAACGCGACTTTCGAGACCGTGACACGCATATGCCTGACTCCTGATGGGGACGCTGTCCAGGCGCGGTTCGCGCCAGGTGGCCAGTTATATCAGGCCGATCGCGGTCCG
>NZ_JAVFVN010000513.1:0-595 GCF_030910085.1 Stenotrophomonas maltophilia group sp. RNC7
ATCACGACATACAAATCTGTCAATTTTGCCAGATAGCATGCCGGAAAACATTCTGGCCTCTTCCAGTCAACCCACTGGAAGGTGAGCATATGAAAGTTCTCAAGGCACATGATCGAAAATTGTATCCCGAGTTGTTCGATCAGATGTTTCGAGGCCGGGCCGAGGTATTTCACCAACGCCTCCGGTGGCCAGTTGCTGTAAAAGACGGCCTTGAAATAGATTATTACGATCTGAAATGCGATCCCCCCTATCTTTTAGACGTCGATGAGCAGGGCATCGTTCGTGGATCGCTCAGATTGCTCCCGACCACATCCATGACGATGATCCGGAGGGAGTTCCTGGACTTCTTTGAAGAACCGGTCGATTTCGTTGACCCAAATATGTGGGAATGTACGAAATTCTGTGTTCATAAAGGGGACAGCGCGACATCTATCCGCCTCCTGATCGGCCTCCACAGACTGTACACAAATTGCGGCATCGAACGGATCGTCGGGCTCTACGAACTCCAGATGGAACGCGTGTATGCCCGGATCGGCTGGAAGCCCCGCCGTATAGCTGCCGCTAAACCCGGTCTGGTGAAACTTGGTGTCGGGGT